>JAZQND010000186.1:0-5030 GCA_045627145.1 Ruminococcus sp.
ATGCTTGAAAATGAAAACGGACCTTACGGTCCGCTGAAATGGACGGAGAAGCGTTTCCGTGAATGTATTGAGATTGCACATCTGTCGATTACTGCACTTGACCAGGACAGTCAGTGCGGATACAGATTCTATAACGAACAAAAAGAGCTTATAGACGAAATGGTGAATCGAATCGGCTATAATTTCACAGTTACATCTGCACAGCGAAACGGCAATAAACTAAAAGTTACAATAAAAAACACAGGCGTTGCACCTGCATTTTTCAATATAAGTTTGTGTGCTGAGATCGTTGACAAAGACGGAAACAAGCTGAAAAACTTTGGAGAGCCTGTTCTGATAGAAAAAGGTTCATTCCATGACGAAGATGAAAAAGCCTTTATGTTTGAATATGACGGAAAATTTGATGAAAATGCAACGATCTGCCTTGCAATGTACGATTCAGATAATCCGCTTGTTCATGGAAAAAATCCTACAGTAAAGTTTGATAATATGAATACTTTGCAAACAAACAGATTAGAACTTGTACAGTCAGATCTTATTACAGGTGACGTAAACGCTGACGGAACATTCAATATTTCCGATGCTGTAATGCTTCAGAAATGGCTGTTAGCAGTTCCGGATGCAAAACTAAATAACTGTAAAGCTGCTGACATCAGTAAAGATGGTACAATTAATGTATTTGACCTTTGTATGATGAAACGTCTGCTTATTTGTAGTGAATGATGATGAAAAGAGAGTAATCTCTCGCAATATTTCGTTTGCTTTTTAAAGGGCATCTCTATACCCACTTCTGAGAAAAACGGGTTTTTAGAGGTGCCCATATGTTATTATTTAAATTCAAATCCGCTGATTCTCCAGCTTGCACCGTCCTTTTTGAAATATACATAACCCATTCCGAACATCTGGTCTGCTTCTTTATATGTAACAGTAAAGGAATCACCGGTAATATCGGTAATAATCATATCATCCGTATTGCAGGAAAATTGATAGAAAGATCTGCCGACATTTGTATTCATATAAAGGCTTCCGTTTTCATCTCTGAAGTGGCGGTCAAAGCTTGCCATATAACTATTATACTCACTCTCAGGCAGTGAAAGCTTCATGTAGTTTTTAACATCTTCTGTATTTGAAAAGCCAAACACATTTGATTCGGAAACTTTTGAATATACAATGTTTTCGCCATTGATATCAGCCGTTACTGTGTCGGATTCATCACAATCCAACCCCTTTCCGCCGAACATTGCCAAAACATTATTCAAAGCATCTATATCGTTTACAGCATACTGCTCCATCTCGTAAGTCGGTTCATGTCCGCCTTTATTTGCAGGATCATCTGCACTGTGTTCAGTCGGTGCTTCGGTTTCTGTATCATTTGATTTTACGATTGTATCGCTCTTATCACTTTCAACTGATACTGCATCAGATGCGGTAGTTGTTGTTCCGTCGGCAGTTGTAACCGCACTGTCAGATGCTGTTGTCTCTGCTGCTGTTGTTACTTCTGTAGTTTCAGCAGATGTAGTCTCTGAAACAGTTGATACAGCAGTTGAAACGGGAATATCTTTTATGCTGTCAGTATCAGTGGTGTCTCCGCAGCCTGCGAAAATAGCTGTCATAGCGGCAATTAAAGCAATAAATCTCATTTTTTTCATAATAATTCTCCTTTTTAATCGGTTCATACAGCACAATTCTTTTTGATACTGCATGAAAATTGTTTTTTCCTTTGATATTGCTCACCGAATTATACTTAATATTCAATACTTGGTAAAGCAACAGTAATATTATATCACAAATAGATGTGAAAAGAAAGAAATTTCATTCTGAAAAGCATTGTAACTTTATCAGAAATATGATATAATTATTCAAGATACGAAATTCCTACGAAATGCGAACAAAATTCATACCATCACTCTGTTCTGCATTGAGTTGATTTGCCGGCTTATCGCCGCAGACATACCGCATCCAAGGTTCAGCAGAATCTTCGCAGAAGGAATAATAATTTACTCCGTCAGTCTGTTCAATGTACACCTTTCCGCTGCGTGTTCCGCCCGCTGCATACCTGACATAAAATGTACCGTCTGATTGAATGGTCATAGTAGTATTGTTCATACAAAACGAATCAGGTGCTGACCATTCACCTTCCAGATCTGCAGCGGAATATGTATTTTCCAATTCAGAAACATCGGCTGTCTTTTCGGATTCATCAACATTTTCTGTTGTCAGAATGTCAGCATTGGGTATTTCAGGCTGAACTTCATACGCTGTATCAGCATAAACATTCGTCAGTTCTGACACAGTAACTGTTTTTGAAGAATCACTGCCTGAAACATCTGTTGTACCGCATCCTGCCATACAGCTTCCTACCAGAAAAGTAAGAATAATAATATGTTTTTTCATAAGCTTTCTCCTTTCGTTTACAATCATATAATATCATATCTGAAACAAAAATGCAGAAAAATTACAAAACTGTAATTCACTTACGAGTCCTCGGCAGATCGGGCAATCGGAAGTGTAAAGAAGAACGCAGTTCCCTTTCCTGTTTCGCTCTCCACGTCAATTACGCCGCCATGTGATTCAATAATAAATTTGCAGATATATAATCCAAGCCCCGTACCGGTTTCCGAATACTTGCCTTTATAATAACGTTCCCAGATATGCGGCAGGTCCTCCTCTGAAATTCCGCAGCCTGTATCCTTAACAGTAACCTTAATATATGCTCCTACTTCCTCTGCTTTTATCAAAATAGTACCATTTTGTGTATGTTTGAGTGCATTGGAAATCAAGTTTACAAATACACGCTGCAATCTGGAACTGTCAGCTTCTACACTTGGCAATTCCAATGGAATACGGAGTGCAAGACGGTTATGATTCTTATTCAGCACGGCAAAATATGTTTCAACGGTCAGACGCACAAGACTGTCGAGGTCGCAGGCAGATTTTTTCAATATCATTCTGCCTTCTTCAATTCGTGTCGCATCCAGAATCTGCGTTACCATTAATGCCATTCGGTTTGCTTCAGAAGAAATACGCCTGAGTTTTTCCTGAACAAGTGTGGTTGCTGCACCATTTATCAAGTCCTGTTCAGCATCCTGTGCATACCCTGACATCGCTGCAAGCGGCGTTTTCAGTTCATGTGACGCATCGGAAAGAAATGTTGTTTTCATTTCATTGACCTGTACCAGCATTTCATGTTCAGATACAACAGGTGCAGCGATTTTTTTGGAAAGAAGTACTGAAACCACAAGAAACAGCACTGAAACACCGCCAATCAGACCAAGCATAACATAAATATAGTTTTTGAAGATACCGTCCAGTTTCTCCAAAAGTTCAGAATTTTGCTCATGTGCTGTTTCATATATCGGCACAGTCCAGCTATCAGCATCATACATCAGCAAGCCGATACAGCAATTTATATTCGTATATTTTTCAAAATTGCTCCATGCGATAATATATCCGTTTTGCTCTTTGGTATAAAATACATTGTTGTCAGAAGAATGCCTGTAAAAATCATCATGAAATGTATAATCAGGATCATCTGCATAATTTTCAGGATTTTCTTCTTTAGCAAGTTTTATTTTTCGTTCCATTGCATCAAATGCGTTTGTCAGTATGGTATCATTCCATTCGCCGGATTCCAGGTTCCAGCATGAAAAGCTGCTGCCGTCATAGAGAAAGACTGCATTTCCGAAGTGATATGCATATTCCGAAGGCGAGAAATAGGTTATCGCACGATTGAATATATCATTGTCCACTGCTTCTTTATCTGCAAACTGATAATCACACGGTTCTGCTTCCCAGCAAAGCTGAGTAAAGAAATTATGCAGGTCTGTAGCCATTGCAGCAGAAAACTGCTGATAATATGCATCAGACACAACTGAAACTATATCGTCAGTCAAAGTATCAGAATGTGCATCAACATTTCGGTATGTCTTAGTATATATCATGTTAAATATGGCTGTGCAAATGAGAACCACGGCAAGCAGACATGAAATTAGTGCAATCAGTAAATTCCGCCGCAATGCCCGGCTTTGGGATATTTCTTTGTTCAAAGACATCACGCTCCTCACAATTCTTTTTTCTTATTATACCATAATAAAACAATTCGTCAATCCCAATTACGAAATTGTAATTTCAGGAGGTTGTTATGGCACATATTTTATTAGTAGAAGACGATTCCGATATAATGCGGATCAATCAGAGTTTTCTTGAAAAAGAAGGTTATTTTGTCCACTGTGCTGCTTCGATCCAGCAAGCAGCATTTCTTCTGGAAGAATGTATTCCGGATCTGGTTCTGCTGGATGTCATGCTGCCTGACGGAAGCGGTCTGGAATTCTGCGAGATCCTACAGCAGAAAACACAAGCACCTGTCATATTTCTGACAGCTCGTGACGAAACTGATGACGTTATTCGTGGATTTCGCAGCGGAGGTGATGACTATATCACCAAGCCATACGATTTAAATGTATTGAAAGCACGAATTGAAGCACAGCTTCGCCGAAATATGAAACAGGAAGTACAGCACCCACGCATTGAACTTCCATATTTGACAGTTGATTTATTTTCAGGAACGGCAATACTTGACGGCAGCGAATGTTCCCTTCCGCAGAGAGAATTGCAGATTCTCTATCTGCTTGCTTCACATATTGGTATGCGTATCAATTATCATGAAATCTATCAGACCATCTACGGATGTGATGTGGAGGACAGCAAAAACACCATTCGTGTCAACATCTCACGATTGAAAAAACATCTCTCCATGGATGATATGAGTACATACGAAATTGCCTCAACTTCTGACGGAGAATATATCCTGCGGAGAGTGATATTTTGAAATACATTTGCAATTATATTGCGTTGATATAAAAGAAGTGATATAAGGGCACCTCTAAAAACCCCTTCTGAGAAAAAGCATCTATGCACAGCATCTGCTGCGACAAGCCCTCTCGTAGTGCGAAAGCACGCCTTCGATGGCTTTTCTTGCATCTACTGTACCTATCTGCTTTTTCTTACTCAAAACGGGTTTTTAGAGGTGC
>JAZQND010000187.1:0-3730 GCA_045627145.1 Ruminococcus sp.
GGTCTCTCCCTGTGGGAGAGGTGTCAGCGAAGCTGACAGAGAGGCTGACCGACAGACCGGTATGTCTGCGGTTTTCTTCCTTGCCTTTCTCCGTCATTACTTCGCACTAATTATTCACGATTTAATTGGTGGAGCAATAATTTGCTGTAGGGCACCTCTAAAAACCCGTTTTGAGTAAGAAAAAGCAGATAGGTACAGTAGATGCAAGAAAAGCCATCGAAGGCGTGCTTTCGCACTACGAGAGGGCTTGACGCAGCAGATGCTGTGCATAGCTGTTTTTTCTCAGAAGGGGTTTTTAGAGGTGCCCTGTATTGTCCTATGTGAAATAACCAACTGCTATACCGGCTATTGCAGAAAGAATGATGATATAAATAGGGTGTACCTTCTTAAATGCAAGCACCAACATAATCAACAATATAACTAACGAACTGTATACAGCAACATTTGAAAACACTGATAATGATAAGCCGTTCGAAAAAAATACTGTATTTCCGACTGAAATAACCGCAGCTCCAATCAATCCCACAACGGCAGGTTTTAATCCGTTCATACATCCGCTGACAACACTGCTGTTTTTGAATTTTTCAAAACATTTTGCAACCAGCAGTATGATGATGAAAGAAGGCAGAACTACTCCTAATGTAGCACAGAATGCCCCAAACAGACCACCGACTGTTATGCCGATATATGTGGAAACATTAACTGCAAACGGTCCGGGAGTACTTTCGCTTACTGCTATAAAATCAATCAGTTCTTCATTGGAAATCCATTTATGTGACTGGACTTCTGATTGAATCAGAGGAAGCATGGCATATCCGCCGCCAAATGTAAATGCACCGATTTTCAAAAATGTCAAAAACAATTCAAGATATATCATTTCATTTCTCGCTTTCTAAGTATGCTGATAAGCAGTCCGGATACCGCACATCCTATAATGACTATAAGCACATTTATTTTGAATACTGCTGCCGCAAGGAATGCAAGAAGCATAATGATGTATGAAAAAATTCCGTTCTTACTTTGACGGTACATAGACCACAGAGCTTTTATAATCAGTGCAAGAACTCCAATGCGTATACCGCTGAAAGCATATTTTACAGCTTCAAGATTTTTGAATTGCTGTATGACAAATGAAAGTAAAACAATAATTACAAATGATGGAAGTACAACTCCAAATGTTGCTAAAAATGCCCCTAAGAAGCCGCAGGTTCGGAATCCGACAAATGTAGCGGCATTAATTGCAATTGGTCCGGGAGTAGATTCTGCTATTGCTACGATTTCAAGGATATCTTTATCTGTCATCCATTTTTTCTTTTCTACAATTTCCTTTTGAATCAAAGGTATCATCGCATATCCGCCGCCAAATGTGAAAGCACCTATTTTAAGAAAACAGATGAAAAGTGATAATAAATTATTCTGTTTCATTTTTTAACCTTCTTTCGTCTAACCGAAAATTACAGATGCACTGTCTCGTAAATTATATCACGATTCATGGAATATTGCAATAGAAACTACGGAAAACAAACTCCTGCAATAAATCTGCTGAAAAATAAAAAGGACGGTTCAAAAGAACCGTCCTTAAAAATTGCTTGTACAATTAATGGATTAGCCGAGTTCAGCAAAATACTTGATAGTTCTTACCATCTGTGATGTGTAAGAATTCTCGTTGTCATACCATGAAACAACCTGAACCTCGAAAAGACCGTCGCCGATTTCAGCAACCATAGTCTGTGTAGCATCAAAGAGTGAACCGAATCTCATGCCGATAACGTCAGAAGAAACGATCTGATCCTCATTGTAGCCGAATGACTGTGAAGCAGCAGCCTTCATAGCAGCGTTGATGCCGTCCTTAGTAACGTTAGAACCCTTAACAACAGCAGTAAGGATAGTTGTAGAACCTGTTGGAACAGGAACTCTCTGTGCAGAACCGATGAGCTTGCCGTTGAGTTCAGGAATTACAAGACCGATAGCCTTAGCAGCACCTGTTGAGTTAGGAACGATGTTAGCAGCACCAGCTCTTGCTCTTCTGAAGTCACCCTTTCTGTGTGGGCCGTCGAGGATCATCTGGTCGCCTGTGTAAGCGTGGATTGTGCTCATGATACCACTCTGGATAGGAGCGTAGTCGTTAAGAGCCTTAGCCATAGGAGCGAGGCAGTTTGTTGTGCATGAAGCAGCAGAGATGATCTTGTCATCCTTTGTAAGAGTCTTTTCGTTAACGCTGAAAACGATAGTTGGGAGATCGTTGCCTGCAGGAGCAGAAATAACAACCTTCTTAGCACCGGCATCGATATGAGCCTGTGACTTTTCCTTTGAGCAGTAGAAACCAGTACACTCAAGAACAACGTCTACACCAATCTTACCCCAAGGAAGATCCTTAGCGTCCTTCTCAGCATAGATTTTAAGAGTCTTGCCGTCAACAGTGATTGTACCAGCCTCATCATCTGCTGTTACTGTGTGAAGATTTTCACCGATCTTACCGCAGTAACCGCCCTGAGCTGTATCATACTTGAGAAGCTGAGCGAGCATTGAAGGCTTTGTAAGATCGTTGATAGCAACAACCTCGTAACCTTCAGCATCAAACATCTGTCTGAATGCAAGACGACCGATACGGCCGAAACCATTAATAGCAACTTTAACTGACATGGGTAAATTACCTCCTAAAAAATTTATATTTCTATTATACAACGAAAAGGAAATTTTTTCAAGTGGTTCGATAAAAAAATAACGGGAAAAGAATAAATTATGTAGATTATACAATGTACATCAATAAAGGAAGAAAATTTCATAAAATAATACGAAAAATAATAATGCCAAAACTATTTATTTTTTGGTGAAAATGTAGTATAATATAAGTACAAAATGATAAGGAAGGTGGACGAAATGGACAAATTTAACGAAATATACGACTTTTTTAATTCATCATTTACAAAGGAATACCTGAAATACAACGATGTTGTGCTGAGATATGTCGCAGTTCTTCTTGAATCGCTGTCGGAAACGGAGAAAAAAGACGGAATTTCAGAAGAAGAACGCAAAACAGCCGCAGACCTGTGCAGCAGACTTATCCGTTCGACCGAACTTGCCATTAACCTTACGGAAAAAGAAGATTCTGAAGGCAGGTCTGAATATATCAATACTGCGGAATTTCTGGAGGATTTTTCAAAAAACTGCCGTACTTCTACCAATGACAGAATAAAAATTGAAGTTACGGAAAATGCAGAATGCAGAATAGCATCGGAATCAAAACTGCTGAAATATGCCTTTCTTGAATTTATAAGAAGTTCTGTGGCAGATTCAGAAAAAGGTGTTCCTGAATTTGAGATGAAATGTGTAAAAAACGATAAAACAGTATGCATACATTTAATTATAAGGGGGTATGACATTTCTGCTGAAAAACCGGAGTTTTTCTTCTGTCAGGAAATTTACGATAAATATTCAGCCGAAACCTGTAAGCTTCTTGCAAAACGTGCAGGTGCGGAGTGCAGTATAGAACAATCTGAAATGAAAGTTGAGTTTGCATATCCTTCTGCAAATGAGATGCTTATTTTTGAATCGAAAAAAATTATTCCAAATGGTATAGAATTATCTGAATATAACGTCATGTTATCAGAATTAACAAATTGATAATATATGCCATTTTGCAATAAAAAAGCCCGAAAAAACCCTTAGTATATTCTTGTGGATAGAACGTAAGCATATTATACAGAAAATTTAAAAGTTTTTGTTGACA
>JAZQND010000188.1:0-4056 GCA_045627145.1 Ruminococcus sp.
GCTGTGGAGCTTAGGCATCATGGTTTGAATCTGTGAGCCGTAGAGCATTCCCATAAGAATAGTTTCGATAACGTCGTCAAAGTGGTGACCAAGAGCGATTTTGTTGCATCCAAGTTCCTGAGCTTTTTTGTAGAGCCAGCCCCTTCTCAGTCTTGCACAAAGAAAACAAGGATGTTTTTCGGCTTTATCGGCAGATTCAAATATGCGTGTATCATACACTTTTATCGGTATTTCGAGAAATTCCGCATTCTTAATTATTTTTTCAAGATTTTCACTTGTATATCCGGGATTCATTACAATATATTCGGCGGAAAAATTATATGATTTATGTTTTTGAAGTATCTGAATGCACTTCGCCATAAGCATGGAGTCTTTTCCGCCTGAAATACAGACAGCAATGCGGTCGCCGTCCTGAATGAGATTGTATTCACGAACAGCCTTGTGAAATTTTGACCATATTTGTTTATTATATTTTTTCGTTACTGATAATTCTATATTATCTGACATATTATCACCTTCAACAAATAATGATACAATAATTTGTACCAAAAGACAATACAGCAGATGTTTGTTCACAAAATGTTTACAATTTAAACCGCACATTTTCCGCTTTTTTCCGTTATAATCATTAGAAATCTCTATCCATATATATTTTAAGGAGGTATTTATATGAAAAATTTAAAAATCACAGCAGTTTTAGCAGCATTGCTCATGTCGTTCCCGTGTATTTCAGGTGCGGCTTCAGCGGATGAAAGTACGGTTACTGTCAAACCGAGTGTCAGCGGAGATGTAAACGGTGATGACGTTTTCAATCTGTCTGACATGATAATGTACAGCAGATGGCTTCTTGGAAAAGGAAGTATTTCAGTTCCTTCGGCAGGCGATGTGAATAAAGACCTGAAAACCGATATTTTTGACTATATCGAAATGAAAAAGATTCTTTTATCATGTATTTCTGATGAAGAACCAGATGCAGAAATGCATGAAGCCAGAAATCTCTGTCAGGGAATCAAGGCTTCAGGAAAGGATGAAGTACAGTTTGATGACGAATTTATCATGGGACAGACCGAATTTGCTGTTGAACTTCTGAAAAATTCTGCCCAAGAAGATGAAAATACACTGGTTTCACCATATTCAGTCATGCAGGCTCTTGCTATGACCGCAAACGGTGCTGACAGCATTACCAAAGAAGAAATGGAAAAAGTTCTCGGCGGACTTACTATTGAAAAACTGAATGAATATCTCTATACACAGCGTATTTCAGCCAAAGAAAGCGGTGATATTCTCAAAACAGCAAATTCAATATGGATTAATAATGAAGAAGATATTAAAATAGAGCCTGAATTTATACAGGCAAATGTTGACTATTTTGATTCTGAAATCTATTCAGCCCCGTTTAATGATGCTACACTTAAAGAGATAAACAGTTGGGTAAATCAGAAAACAAATGAAAAAATCCCTGAAATCCTCGAAAAATTCGGTCCTAATGCCTTCATGGAACTTATCAATGCCATAGCTTTTGATGCTGACTGGGCTGTTTCATTTAATGAAAATAATAATATTGAAGGAATTTTCAATGTCGCCGACGGAACACAACAGAATGTTGAAATGCTTCGCAGTACCGAACCTGTTTATCTTAGCTGTGAAAATGCCGAAGGCTTTATGAAAATGTACGAAGGCGGAAAGTATGCCTTTGCCGCTTTCCTTCCTGACGAAAACACATCTGTTGACGAATTTGTTGAAGGTTTGACTGCTGAATCTCTTTATGAAATGCTTTCACATCCAAACAAATCATGTGAAGCAATAGTAAGTCTTCCGAAATTCAAAACAGAATACGATATAAAACTTAATGATGTTCTGAAATCAATGGGTATGCCTACAGCATTTTCAAGCGGTGAGGCTGATTTTTCAAAGATGTGCAGTTCAAATGGAGTATATATCGAAGATATTATCCATAAAACATTCCTCGAACTTGATGAAAAAGGTACTACCGCCGCTGCTGCTACTGCTGTTGAAATGACACAAAAAGCTATAATACCTGAAAAAGAACCGAAAATTATATGTTTCAATAAGCCTTTCGTTTACTGTATAGTTGACACAGTATACAATATTCCGATATTTATCGGCGTAATGAATAAAATCTGATTTGAAAAATTACAAATACCGCATTTACTGCACACCTGAATTCTGATAAAAGGGAGGGATTTTTCCTGTGTCCTTGGATATTGATGAACAGTATGATAAAATATACAGGTTCTGCTTTTTGCGTATAAAACAGCGTGAAACAGCAGAAGACCTGACTCAGGAAACGTTCCTCCGTTATCTTGAACATCCGCAGTATCATTCGGTTGATAAAACTTTGCAGCTTCTCTATACTATTGCCGGAAACCTTTGTACAGATGAATTCCGAAAGCATAAATATTCAGAAATTTCAGAGTCTCAGGCTTCAGATGAAAATATAGAAGAAGATGTGCTTTCAAGCTTTACACTGAAAAATGCACTGGATACTTTGTCGGATACAGAAAGAGAGATAATTTTATTGAGATACATAAATGATGTTCCGATAAATATTATAGGGAAATTGTTTAATATGTCGAGATTTGCTGTCAATAGAAAAATAAAGAGCATTCTCGGCAAATTACAGAATAATATGGGAAGGGATGAGCTGATATGACAAAAAGTGAAATAAAGTCACTTGAAAAAGCGTTTGGCATTCCTGAACCAAAGAATAAAAGAGAGTTTATTAATATTTACAAAGAAAAGGAAAAAGCGGCGGTTCGTCTGAAAAAATTTCCGATAAAAATTGCCGCCGCTTCAACAATTGCTTTTGCTGCATTATTGATAGGTGTCTGGTCAAACCTTAAAGATAATACCAATCTTAAACGTCATAATGATGAAAATTTTCCTGTTGTTATTGAAACTGAACCAACCTCCGATTTGACTTCATTAAATTACGATTCCTTTACAACTGCTCAAAACAAAGCTTTTGTTACTACAAAAAACACATCTTCTGATAAAAATGAAATAGTAACTTCCACAGTTGCATCTACAGCTGAAAATAGTTCAAATAAAACTGTTTCAAGTATTATAACTTCTGCTTTAACACAGAAAAAAACAGAAGAAATAATTACAGAACAACACTATGAATCCGATGTCACAACTGCAAGGAGCGAGTCTGAAAACATCACCACGACGACAAAAAAGAAATCTGAAAACGTCACTACAACTCCCCAAATAACTACAAAAGCAATTTGTGCCACTGATGAAATAATTGTAACTCCGGCTACAACTTCAAAAATAACTAATTTTAATCCCCAAACAAGTCAAACTATTGAAGATCCTAAATTCGTTAAATCAGGTCGTGACCTGACTGTTGTTCCGGAAAACATATATTATCCTGATAATGATGTTTTTCAAATTTCGGATATAAAAGAAGCTGATCCCAAAAGTTTTTCTTATACGCCTTACAGTGATGAGGTGATAGAGGGGGTAGTGTGTGATAAGATATATACTTCCATTAATAATGTTCCGTATATACAGTATGATTTTAATATTACAAATGTAATTGATTCAAAAGACGGGTTAATGGAAGGAGATATTATTTCAGTTTTCATTTTGGGCGGTTATGAACCGTATTTACTTTATCAGCAGTTTTCACAAACTGATTATGTTTTACATGATGACTGTCTGATTCACGATTCAATGGGAAATGATACTGAACTGTTTTTAGGTGATTCTTACCTGTTGCTGCTTGAATCAGGTATGTATGGTATTCCCAAAGGCGGATACACAATTGTTGGAAATACTAAAGATTCTGTTTATACAGACTGCGGCGAAAACTATATGTCAATTGAAGATTATTCACTAATTATTCCAAAATAAAAAACACACAGCATAACAGCGGTACTCATATAAAAACTTTAGGGCACCTCTAAAAACCCGTTTTGAGTAAGAAAAAGCAGATAGGTACAGTAGATGCAAGAAAAGCCATCGAAGGCGTGCTTTCGCACTACGAGAGGGCTTGACGCAGCAGATGCTGTGCATAGATGCTTTTTC
>JAZQND010000189.1:0-9770 GCA_045627145.1 Ruminococcus sp.
AGGATCTTCTCACGGCGCTCACGTTCAGCCTTCATCTGCTTCTCCATAGCGTCCTGAATCTCTCTTGGAGGGAGAATATTCTTGAGTTCGACACGGTTTACCTTTATGCCCCAGCGGTCAGTAGCCTGGTCGAGGATAGAAGTGATTTTGGTATTGATTACGTCTCTTGATGTAAGAGTTGCATCGAGTTCAAGTTCACCGATGATGTTACGGAGAGTTGTAGCTGAAAGGTTCTCGATAGCGGCGAGAGGTCTTTCAACGCCGTATGTGTACTGTTTAGCGTCAGTTATCTGATAGAAAACAACAGTATCTATCTGCATTGTAACGTTATCCTTTGTGATAACAGGCTGTGGTTTGAAGTCAACGACTTTTTCCTTGAGTGAAACCCTGCCTGCGATTCTGTCAACGAAAGGCATGAGAATATGAAGACCTGTACCCCAGTCTTCGTAGAATGAACCAAGACGCTCAACTACAAAAACATGAGCCTGCGGTACGATTTTAACACATCTTACGATGATGAATAGAACGAAAATGATGACTGCAAGAACGACAATTGTAAGTGGTTCCATAAAAATTTACCTCCGATAATAAATGACTTTGATTATAATTTTTAAATACATACCGTATCAGCGATTACTGACACAGCATAAGCAGCTTGGATGAATGATAGATTTTAGCTGTTTACAGTCACAAACAATTTTGTCCCGTCAATTCTGACAACCGTGACTGTGCTGCCTTTTTCGATAACAGCGTTTCCGTCCGCAGAAACGGCAGACCAGTCTACCCCATTAAGTCTGACACGTCCTGTGCTGCTTTCATTATGGATATCCTCAATAACGAGGGCTGTTTTCCCGATATCGAGTTCAGAATTAGTACCGACACGGGTGAAATTACGCTTCTTTTTGAGGATAGGCAAAGTAATGAGCAGAAGAACAGCAGAGGAGATGATAAAGACACAAAGCTGTGCGACAGTACCGAAATCGCCGAAATAGGTATACAGCATAGTGATAAATGAGCCCGCCGCAAACCAGATAGAAACGAGCTGAACTGTAAAGACCTCTATCGTAATGAACACGACCGTTGCTATAGCCCAGAATAAAACACCCACAGAAAATCCCCCTTTCAAGCTATATTTGCAGTTTAATCCCTACATGAGTATATTATAGCATATTTTTTTTCGCATTTCAATATATTTTAAAAAAATATATGAATATACGGCGATATTCAGACGATATTGTTCTTTATGGCAAAAACTGCGAGCTGGGTACGGTCTTTAAGTTCGAGCTTTTCAAGCAGACGTGAAATGCCGTTTCTGACAGTTCCTTCCGCAAGAAAAAGTTTTGAAGCAATCTCCTTGTTGTCACAGCCGTCGCAGATAAGCCTGATAAGGTCTGTTTCACGTTCTGTAAGTCCGAAATCAGATGATTCCTTGTGAATGATAACGTCCTGTTTGATGGAACGGAAAATGTTATCGCAAAAGACATTTATACCTCCCGAAACAGCCTTCACGGAACTGATTATTTTATCGTTGTCCATTTCTTTTAATATATACCCGTCCGCACCGCACGAAACTGCTCTGTTAACGGTTTCCTTGTCGTCGAACGTCGTGAGAACAAGCACTTTCACGCCGCTGAGTGTGCTTTTGATTTTGCTGATGCCGTAGCCGCCGTCATAATCGGGCATACGCATATCCATAAGCACAACGTCGGGGGACGTTCTGACGGCAAGCTCGTAAGCCTCCTTACCGTTTGAAGCTTCACCGACTACCTTTATTTCTTCGTCCTGAGAGAGTACGGCTTTCAGTCCGGAACGCAGTATCTGTACATCGTCCGCAATAATTACTTTTATCATGATTTTACCTCCATGTCAACGGGAATTTTAATAATGGTGGTGAATCCTTCGCCTTCAACAGACATGAACCTGACCGTTCCGCCCACAGCTTCGGTTCTTTCACGGATACCCTTCAGACCGTTGTTTTCTTTTATGTTTTTACAGCCCCTGCCATTGTCCAAAATGTAGACTTCAAGGGAAGCTTCCAAAAATTTAATAATAACATCTATACGTTCAGCCTCGGCATAACGCATGGCATTAGTTATCGTTTCACGGGTACTGTCATAGACATTTCGTGTCAGACGGCTGAATCTGTCGTCCTCATTTCCCTGCGTACAAAGTGTGACTTCAACTCCTCTGACGGCTTCTGTTACAGTTCTTACGGCTTTGGAAATACTGGTCATGAATTCGTCTTCACGAAGATTGTTTATAGAACATCTTAACTGTGTAACGCCGCCTCTCGAATGCGAGTCGATTTCGGAGATACCCTCTGAAACAGCCGATATATCGGGGTTTTCTTTTGAAAGTTCAAAAAGTGCGACTTTAGCAAGAGAACTTATCATGGTGAAGGTATGACCTGCGGAATCGTGGATTTCCTGAGCAATACGGTTGCGTTCCTGTTCGATACTGAGCTTTTTTTCGGTGCTGACCAGTTCATGATACTCCGTAACATCGTTAATTGTTACTATCCGTGCTACCTTTTTTCCCTTCTTATCAAGACAGAATGAATTTTCAAGGCTGAAAAAGCGGTCGTTCACCTTAATTTCAGCGGAAGTAAAATCGGGTACGGGTTTAATGCCCGAAATCCGAAAAATATGGTCAAAAAAGTCGTGAGAACTGCGGCATTTCCCGATATCAAGGAGGGAATCGGCTGATTTATTGTGATATGTAATGTGTGAATTGCCGTCAAAAATAACAACACCGCTTTTGATATTGTCAATTGTATCATTTATAGCAATAGAGTTGATGTTCAGCAGTCCGTATCTATGGAGAGCTATAAGCAGCATTATCGAGGAAAATGCGAAAAACAGGGGAGTAAGCTCTATTTCGGTTTTGAAAACATGAAAAAGAGTAAGAGTATTAACTGAAAGCGGTACGGCAGTTGAGAGAGTCAGGAGCAGAGTCTGCTTGGCAGTCTGGTCGTAGTCACTGGCGTACTTTATGCACATTATGACTATTCCTGAAATAATGCAGATATAGTAGATGACCTGAAATACATAGAACAGCACCCCATACTCAATATGCTTAATATCAAAAATGGCGTAATATAGGTGGTGGAGGGGATTGGAGAGTATAACGCCGATAGCAGAAGCAGAAATGAGAAGCAGAAATTTCAGCATTTTATTATGCTTTTTGCCAACACTGCTGAATTCAGCAGAGAACATCAGCCAAAGCGGAGCAAAAAAGGCAATGCCAATATTTCCGATAACATAGCTTATGCGGTACTGATAGGTGACAGAAGAAAAAAGAATAAGAAGCTGTGAGATAAGCCAGAGTATTATCGAAAGCTGACAGCCTACAAACAGCCGTGTTACAGAGTTATTATAGCCTTTTCGTATTATCCATGCGACAGTACCGGTCATGCCGATAAGACCGCCGATAAGAAAAAAAGTTGAAATTACAGTTGTGACCATTTAATCACCTCAAAAAAATTATACCAAAAAAAGCGAAATATGTCAATAATCAGAAAAATGCAGGGGACGTTATCACAGCCATACTATTGCTCCCCCAATTTTTTCTGCTCGTCCGGACGAAGAAATTCTACGTCAGAAAGCCTTGAAAAAAGCACCATACAATCAGTACGGTGCTTTGATTTGTCATATCATTTACACATTATAGATTATCTCGGAATAACAAGGAACAGGCCACTTTGATGACGGCATATTCAGCTCGATTTCGTCGGCAATCTCTCTCATATTGTTCATTTCTGCAAGCACCTCGTCATGGAAGAACTGTGCCTGTTCGAGAATACCCGAAACATTGTTTGCCTTTGAAACACAGTAGTGCAGTTTTTCAATTGAATCGTGGAACTTGTTGCAGAGTTCGCTTAGTTTAGCGGCAATATCGTCCTCTGTGCGGCTGGTAAGACCGATTTGCTTCTTGCAGAGTATCGAACTGCAAAGTGTGGAAACATAGTCAAGTGCGGCAGGAAGAAGCTGTTTTCTTGCCATTTCAACCATAGTCCTTGCCTCGATGCGAACTGTTTTCGAGTATTTTTCAAGGTGTATCTCGGTTCTTGCAATAAGTTCGTTCTGGTTATAGATGCCGAATTTGCTGAAAATTCTGACATTCTTCTCATCGGTATAGTGAGGCATACAGTCAACGGTTGAAGCGTAGTTAGGCAGACCACGTTCAGCGGCTTCCTTTACCCATTCAGGAGAATAGCCGTCGCCGTTGAAGATAATTCTTCTGTGCTTCTTGAGAACGTCCTTTAGAAGCTTCTTGACCTCTGTTTCAAAGTTTTCAGTACCCTTGAAAGGCTCAAGTATTTCGGTAAACTGGTCAAGCTCCTCGGAAACTATGGTATTCAGGAGTACATTCGGGCAGGCGATATTATCGGAAGAACCAACCATTCTGAATTCAAATCTGTTTCCTGTGAAAGCGAAAGGAGAGGTTCTGTTGCGGTCTGTGGAGTCCTTCGGGAACGATGGCAGAGCGTCAACGCCGATTTTGAAGTTTCTTGTCTGTGTCTGGTAGACAGTATCATTTTCGATAGCCTGAAGAACGCAGTCAAGTTCTTCTCCGAGGAACATTGATACTATTGCAGGCGGAGCTTCATCAGCACCGAGTCTGTGGTCGTTGCCTGCGGAAGCACAGGAAAGACGCATGAGGTCAGCATATTCGTCAACGCCCTTTATCAAAGCACAGAGAATGGTAAGGAACTGGAGATTCTCAATAGGAGTATCACCGGGATCGAGAAGATTCTGTCCGTCGTCAGTGGACATTGACCAGTTATTATGCTTGCCTGAACCGTTTACGCCTTCAAACGGTTTTTCGTGGAGCAGACACACAAGTCCGTGACGGAGAGCGACCTTTTCCATTACCTCCATAGCAAGTTCATTCTGGTCTGTACCGAGATTTGAGGTAGTGAAGATAGGAGCCATTTCATGCTGTGCAGGAGCGACTTCGTTGTGTTTTACCTTAGAATAGATTCCGAGTTTCCAGAGTTCTTCGTCAAGTTCAGCCATGTAAGCGGCTATTCTTGGGCGGAGATTAGCGAAATACTGGTCATCAAGCTCCTGTCCCTTCGGCGGTTTAGCACCGAAAAGAGTTCTGCCTGTCAGTATCAGGTCTTCACGCTGGTCATACATTTTTTTGTCGATGAGGAAGTATTCCTGTTCAGCACCAACTGTCGAGGTAACATGAGTGACCTTATCGTTTCCGAAAAGTTTGAGGAAGCGGACTGCTGTTTTGCTGAGAGCCTGCATTGAACGGAGAAGCGGAGTTTTCTTATCAAGAACTTCTCCCGTATACGAAACAAAAACCGTAGGAATATAGAGACTGCCTTCCTTAACGAAGCAGTAGGAGGTAGGATCCCAAGCAGTATAGCCTCTTGCGGAGCTTGTTCTTCTCAGACCGCCTGAAGGGAAGGAAGAAGCGTCCGGTTCACCTTTAACGAGGGCTTTGCCTGAAAATTCCATCATAGCCATGCCGTTGGAAGTAGGATTTATGAAGCAGTCGTGTTTTTCGGCGGTCGAACCCGTCATAGGCTGGAACCAGTGAGTATAATGGGTAGCACCTTTTTCGATAGCCCATTCTTTAATGGTATTGGCAAGAACATCGGCAGTAGAAATATCAAGCGGTTCGCTGTTGCGTATGGTTCTTTTAAGTGTCTGGTAGACATTTTTAGGAAGTCTTGCTTTCATGACAACTTCATTAAAAACATTACAGGCAAAAATCTCAGGAATATTTACAGACATAGAATTTCCTCCTAATTTTTGGCAGGTTTCAGCAAATTTACAGAAAAGACCTGCCGTTACTGTATCAGTATCTATACATTATATCACAGTCGGCAGGATTTGTCAATTTGAAAAGCGGCGGCGGCTTACTTTTTCCGATTTCGTGAAAAAACTAAGTTTACGGCGGAAATAAAAGGTATAATCTGACAATCACAGTTAAGAAAGCACCGCACAAAGCACATCTGACGACTTTGTACGTCATAAGCCTGCATATTTTCTGCCGCACAAGCCTTGTGCGGTGTTGCCTTAATTCTGATAGAGCGTACCCGAATAAGTTATGCCGTCAATGGTAAGGGTGACGCTTTTTCCGGCAGGTTCGTTCTGCGGAAAGCCGTTCAGACCTGCCTGACGAATAATTGCAGGGTAGTCGGCGTAGCATTCATCGAGGTCAACATTTCCCGAAATGCCGTTCACTCTGCCTGTTGAGGATTTTTGCCACATACCGTATGCACCGCCGTAAGTCGGGGCAGAAACGCCGTACTGTGCAACCCAGACCGCATATCTTGTTCGGATATCTTCGTCAACGTAGTTTGTGAGATAAAAGGTACTCATATACAGCCCGACAAAGTAGCCCGCCCTTTCGACAGTTTCGAGAAAAGCACGGATTATAGCCGAAACCGCCGCCCTGCCAAGTGCAAACTGACGAGCCTCCTCAACATCGTAGTAAACAGGAAATTCAAACTGCTTCCCACGGACAGCCTCAAGAAATACCTCGGCTTCACGGACAGCTTCCTGCGGAGTTACGGCATAAGAATACCAGTAAGTGCCGCACGGGATACCGTTAGTCCTGCAGGCGGCATAGTTTTCCTCGAAGCGTTTGTCTTTCTGTGCAATATAGCGTCCGTACCCTGCACGGATAACAGCGAAATCCGTCTTTACCTCAGACCAGTTGACAGCTCCCTGCCATTCAGAAACGTCAATGCCGTTCATAGTCATAAAAATCACCTCAGTGCATTATATGAAATAACAGTTACAAATGTCACTTGCGTTGTTACTATTTTCACCTTGCAGGGAGAGGGAGGATATGGTAGAATATAGACACAGTAAGAACTTGCTCACATAGAGAAACCGAAAAAAAACACACGAAAGGATGAGATTTATGGAGTGGATACTTATAATTATGCTTATAGCTTTTTTAGCTCTTTTACCAATTATTATACCGGCAGCAATTATTTTAATAATAATAAAGCTTGTAAAGAATAAAAAGGAAAAAGAAAAAACAGCAAACAATAATATGTACATTAACAGCTTTCCTCAGCAGAATCAGTTTCAGAATAACGGACAGGAGACTGCTTACGGGAATCAGTTTGTGAATGACAGTCATGGATTTATTCAGCCTTCACAGCCGCCGCAGTATGCTTATCAGAATCAGTTTATGAATAACGGTCAGCAAATCTGTCAGAACCCAATGCCTCAGCCCCCGAAACCTGTCAGAACAAAAGTTCAGAAAACGCATGAACCTCTCAGCAGTTCAGTACTAATGCTGATAGTCGGTGTAGTATTAATGGTTCTTTCCGGAATAGCATTTGCCGCCGCAAACTGGGTAAACACTTCGCCGGCAGGCAGAGTTGCAATTATCATCACAGCCGCCGCAGTATCCATAGGTATCAGTGCAGTTTTATATAAAGCCGCAAAACTTAAAAACACCTCATCTGCATTCTACATAATAGGACTGCTTTTTATTTCGATTTCATTCATAACGTCCTGTCATTATAAAATGCTCGGAAACTGGTTATCAACTATTGGTGACGGTTCGTCACTGGTATATTCCGTATCGTTTCTGATAGCCGCAGTCGGAGCATATATCGGAAGCAGAATCTACAAATCAAAGAAGATCTTCGTAATTTCCCTTATATTGTCGGCATTATCACTGACATCAGCTTTATTTGAAACAGCTTATCTTGGTACTGAATACAACGAAAAAAGATTAATACTTTCAATTCTTATAGTTCAGTGCATCATCACAGCGGCAGTACATTACTTCAAAATGCATGAAAGCTCACGAAATGCAAAAGAGATACGCATTGCGGCAGATATCGTTTCCATACTTTATCTCGGCACAGCATTCATATACATTCCTTTTGCAATTGCCGAAACATCACTTTATGCATACTTTTACCTTTCAATACTCATGGCACAGGCAGTATTCTACGGCATAAAATTTGATAAAAAATGGCTCTTTGCCGTACAAAGCGGTATATCCTTCCTCTTTGCAATGCTTGTCTCATCCGACATCGAAGATTCTTTAAAGAATCCATACAATATTTACATGATATTCGGACTTATGACAGCAGTCATCTACGTCATCAATCAGGTGATACCAAAGCTGAAAAACAACGCTTCATCAGCAGTCAGCACTATCGGTCTGGTAATCGGAGGAATAGTATCAATTGCAGGCTTCAGTGCGGGAGAAAAGCTTTACCTTATCATTCCTGCAATTTTTGCAGAAGCAGTTCTTTACAAATATGTATTCAGCAGCAATAAAAAGGCTCAGACTGCCGCAGGTCTTTTCACAACGGTCTTACCGTTTTTCATGACGATTTCATTAACTGCAATTGTACCTTATCAGGAAAGTAAAATAGTTGAAAACATTTCTTTCGCATCAGGAGCAATTATCACAAGTGCGGCAGTATTTATCCTTACATATCTTCCGAAAATCGCTCCGGATTTTTCAGCTAAACACCCAAGATATTCAAACAGCGTACTTTATGCAAATACTTTAACATTTTCTATTCTGCTTTTCGTAAATTCGACTCATGGTTTCTGGGAAGAATTTAAATCAATGCCTCTATCAGCAAGTATACCATTATATGTACTTATCATCGCAGCACTTATGTTCAGCATTACGACATCTTTCAAACTAAAAAACAATCTCCCTGCACTTGTTCCTGTTGCAGCATTATTGAATCACATCATAAATTTTGAAAACTTCATTATGAAAGACTATGAAAATACCTATCTCAGTCTCGGATTCTTTATAGCAGCAATGGCAGTATCAATAACCGTATTCGGCAAAGCAATCAAGCAGAATAAAAACGGCAGAACTGTATTTGACATTAATCTGTTTACATCATGGATTCTGTTTTCAGGCATATTCTCAAGCGGAAAATACGGAAGCTTCCTCGGATTTATGTCAATATCACTTTATTTCCTTTGTTTTGTAAAACGCAGCACAAAACCATCAGCCGCCAACATATTATTTATTATTTCAGCTATAAGCACAGCATTTGCAATGAATGCATGCTTTGAGATAAAGCTCGGAGTTATCGAAAGCAAAATACTGCTTGCAGGTATTGCATTATTTGGTGCGGCAGTCAGATACGCTTGGAGATATACAGGAAAAACCGCCAAAATCTATTCAACAGCAGTATTCATCATTGCTTACGCAGGCTTGATAATAGACGCTGTATTTACCCAGACAGGCGGAAATACACTCTTTGTTCTTGCAGTTTCCACAGTAATTCTTATACTTTCATTTATAAGCAAATCAAAAACATGGTTCATCGCATCTCTTACAGCAATGATAGGAATAATAATCTACGCATCAAAGGACTATCTGGAATCACTAAGCTGGTGGGTATACCTTTTCGCCGCAGGACTTATTCTTATAGGAATTGCAGCCGCAAATGAATACTGCAAACAGAAAGGAGAAACTTTTAAAAGCAAAACATCAAAGGTTTTTGCAGGCTGGAAATGGTAATATGATTAACAGGGGATACCGTCATGGTATCCCCGAATCGTTTTTCCGGCTTTGCTGTTTTAAAAAGAGATTTTGCAGAAGGAATTGCAAATTTTATGAAAATTGCTGTTTTCCGCCTAAGCCACTTGAAATTCTGAATAAGGGGTTATATAATTAAAGGGGATCTCTAAAAACCCCTTCTGAGAAAAAGCAGCTATGCACAGCATCTGCTGCGTCAAGCCCTCTCGTAGTGCGAAAGCACGCCTTCGATGGCTTTTCTTGCATCTACTGTACCTATCTGC
>JAZQND010000190.1:0-7477 GCA_045627145.1 Ruminococcus sp.
TCTGTGCAAGATGACGGAAAAGATACAAGTTTATGACGTACAAAGTCGTCAGACGTGCTTTGTGCGGTGTTGCCTTAATATCGCAGAGGAAATGCTGAAAAAGCATATACAGGATAAGAAAGAGATTGAGGATAATACCGAGATTATTAGCCGAAAGCAGGCTGAACTCAACAAACTCGAAAATCGTCTCAGCAACCTCATAACTATGAGAGCGGACGGAGAGGTCGATAAGGAACAGTTTCAAAGTATGAAAGCTGAGATAGATCCGAAGATACATACATTGAAAGAATAGATAGCAGCACTCATGCCGGAAGAGGACGAGCCTGAGGAAGATGTGCCCGACTACAACGAGCGTCTCACGCTGCTGAGGTATGTTCTGGAACGCTATCTGAACTTTGACTCGGATGATGATATACCCGAACAGGTCATCGAAGCATTTGTTGAAAAGATAGTAGTAAAGGAGAACTCCTTCGACTGGTACCTCCTGTTTTCTGGCGACGATAATAGTCCTAAAAGCTGTAACGTCAAAGGCAACAAAAAAGCCCATAAAACAAATAAGCATATAAGGAGGACATCATGATTGAAACAAAGCGATTAAGAATATATCCGGCAACACAAAAGCAAATGGAAGAATTTATAGAAATGCAGACAGTGGACGTGTTAAAGGCGGCATACACTGAAATGCTGAACGGCAGCCTTGCTCACCCTGAACAGTGGGAATGGTATGCTGTATGGATGATAGAGCTGAAAAACAGAACTCACATCGGCGAATTGTGCTTTAAGGGACTTTCTTCCGACGGCATAACTGAAATCGGCTACGGCATAAACGATGATTTTCAGGGAAAGGGTTATGCTTCCGAAGCTGTGAAAGCTGTTTCGGAATGGGCATTTCAACAGCCTGACGTTACTGCTCTGGAAGCCGAAACAGATGAAGAAAATACCGCTTCAAAGCGTGTGCTTGAAAAATGTGGTTTCACTTTAAACGGAATTATCGGTGAAGAAGGTCCACGTTATTCCCTGAAACGCTGAATTGAAAGGAACTGATTATAATGAAACGTGAACTTGGTATTGCAAGATGCGGTCTTGCCTGTTGCCTGTGTTCGGAAAATGTAAGGTGCAAGGGCTGTCCTGCCGATGGTTTTCTTGAACTGGACTGGTGTGAAAGTGCCGACTGGTGCGAAAACAGGCGTTGTGTCCTTGAAAAAAATATTAATGCCTGTTATGAATGCAGTGAAACAGACTGCCGCAAAGGAATGTTTGCAGATAAGATAAAGCCGAGGGCATTTACTGAATTTGTCCGAAGATACGGTATTGAAAAGCTTCTGGACTGTCTTGAACGCAACGAAAAAAACGGCATTGTATATCATCGACGGGGCATTATTGGCGATTATGACGATTTCGATGACTTTGAAGAACTTATCAAATTCATAAGCACAGGCACAAGAAAATAACAGAAAAGCGGTCAGTC
Source organism: Ruminococcus sp. (assembly GCA_045627145.1). Classification (GTDB taxonomy): domain Bacteria; phylum Bacillota; class Clostridia; order Oscillospirales; family Ruminococcaceae; genus Ruminococcus. The sequence goes on from JAZQND010000190.1 coordinate 1,469, forward strand.
AAAAATCGGCTGACCGCTTATTAATGTTCCCCCAATTAAATCATGAATTTTTCTGCTCGTTCTGACGAAGAAATTCTGTGTCAGAAAACCTTGCCATACGAGGTCTCTCCCTGTGGGAGAGGTGTCAGCGAAGCTGACAGAGAGGCTGACCGACAGACCGGTATGTCTGCGTTTTCTTCCTTGCCTTTCTCCGTCACTACTTCGCATAAAATATTCAAGATTTAAGGCAACACCGCACAAAGATTGTGCGGCAGAAACGCAGTTAGATTTTTCGTCAGATTGTACAGAAATTTTGCGGGCATACTGTCGTATGTCAAGAAGTTTCTGTGCAAGGTGACGGAAAAGATACAAGTTTATGACGTACAAAGTCGTCAGACGTGCTTTGTGCGGTGTTGCCTTAATTGGCGGAGCAATAGCATAGTTTTTAGAGGTGCCCTCAAGTCAAAAAAATCAATTCCTGAAAATTGAGGTCAGAATACCTTGAATTAAACCTTAAAATGTGCTATAATTAAAGTTTAGAAGATAAAAATTAAAAATAAGGAGAATAAAAATGAGTATTTTTGATGTGTTCGACAGGATTTCCTCAAATTCTGCTGCACCAAAGGGTAAAATAGAATATGTTATCGCAGGGCTTGGCAATCCCGGACTTGAATACGATAACACACGCCATAACGCAGGATTCAGCGTTCTTGATACACTTGCAAAACAGTGCGGAGGAGATATAAACAGACTTCGTTTCAAAGGGAAAACTGCCGAGGTCATGATAGGTGACAAACGCTGTCTGCTTCTGAAACCAACCACCTATATGAATAACAGCGGTGAATCTGTTGTTCAGGCACTTGAATTCTATAAAATCGACGTGACAAGGCTGATAGTGGTATGTGACGATATTTCCCTTGATACAGGCAAACTTAGAATACGCAGAAAGGGAAGTCACGGCGGACACAATGGTTTGAGAAGCATCTGTGAACTTACGGGACGTGATGATTTTCCAAGAATAAAGATGGGCGTTGGCAAGAAGCCTAACCCTGAATATGACCTTGCAAAATGGGTTCTCGGAAAATTCGGTAAAGAAGACGCAGAAAATATGGAACATTCCGCAGAAAATGCCTGTGAATGCATAAAGCTCATGGTTCAGGAAAAAATTGACGAAGCCATGAACAAGTATAATTCGTAATAAACAGTGCTTACGGCAACACCTCACAAAGTACGTCTGAAAACTTTTTACGGTGCGGTCTAACATTTTAATTGTTTGGAGAACTTGGAATGAATATTTTTAATACGCTTTTTTCTGAACTTTCAGGATACAAAAGCATTTGTGAAGCGATAGAAAAAAACATCTCTCCCGTTTCGGTTACGGGACTTTCACATATTCACAGAGTCAACCTTATCAGTTCACTTTGCCATGATAAAGTGAATCTTGTAATTACGGGTTCGGAAGCAGAAGCAAAAAAACTTTGTGATGACATTAATACCATGAAAGGTTCTGAAACGGCTGTTCTTTTTCCCTCTAAGGAACTCGTTTTCACACCTGTTGACAGTTCAAATCACGAATATGAATATATGCGTATTTCTGCACTTTCCAAGGCTGTCGGCGGAAAATGCGGCGTGATTTGTGCAAGCATAGAAGCGGTAATGCAGCCCGTTATCCCTGTCGGAGTTCTGATTGCTGCGGGAATAACCCTGAAAAGCGGCATGGAAATTGAAATGACAGAGCTTGCATTCCGTCTTTCAGCCTGCGGTTACCAGAGAAGCGAAAAGGTAGAAGGTGCATCTCAATTTTCAATAAGAGGTTCTATCCTTGACGTTTATCCCGTTCAGGCTGACAAACCTGTCAGAATTGAGTTTTATGGCGATGAAGTTGATATTATCACAGAATTTGATACTGATACACAGCGCCGCACAGAACAGATTGAAAGCGTGGAGATATCTCCGGCAAGTGAAGTTCTTTACAATAATGAGGAGCTTGCCGGTAAAATAGAGGAACTTTGCAAAAAAGTCCGTGGAAAACATACAGAGCTTGTCCGTGAGCATCTTGGAGCAGACGTTCACAGACTGCGTGGCGGAGAGGTACTTGCCCACGGCATGAAATACTATCCTCTCGTTTACGGCGAACCTTCTACAATTTTTGATTATATTGACGGTACTGTGCTTTTCAGTGATTATTCAGGTGTTATTGACAATGCATCAGGCGTTTTTTCACGATATAATGAAGATATCAGAATACTGATAGAGGACGGTCAGCTTTGCAAGGGACTTGACGGCTATATTCTTGAACTTCCGCAGATACAGCTTCTTGCCGATAAGAAAAACTGCCTTTATATGAGCAGTTTCATGCAAAGCGGTGAACGTATAAATTTCCGCAGACTGGTCAGCTTCGAGGCTATGCAGACAGCACCGTGGAGTGGTGAGATGAAACAGCTTATCGAAGACCTGAACGATTTCAAGTCACGGGGCTACCGCATGATACTTGCGGCAGGAAGCGAAAAAACTCTCCCCATTATACAGCAAGACCTTATCGACGAAGGTATACCGTGTGATTTGCTGACAGAAGGTGCTGAACCGCAGAACGGACGTGTCATACTTATGTCGGGAAGCTTTGCAGGCGGCTTTGAATATCCCGAAAACAAAACGGTTCTCATAACACAGGGACGTTCAATGGATTCAACAAGGAAAAAGAACCGCAAAAAGAAGAACAAAGCCGAAGAAATACGCAGTCTTGCTGATATAACCGAAGGCGACCTTGTAGTTCATTCAGGTCACGGTATAGGACGTTTTATCGGTATACGCAAGCTTGAACTTGAAGGCGTTACCAAAGATTACATCACAATTCAGTATGCCGGAACTGATAAGCTCTATATTCCTGTAACACAGCTTGATATGGTATCGAAGTACATAGGACCGAGGGACGACAGCGGTGTTAAGCTGAACAAGCTTAGTTCAAACGAATGGCAGAAAACCCGAAGCAACGTTAAACACGCTGTAAAGGATATGGCTCACGAACTTATCGAACTCTATGCAAAACGTGAAAAAAGTGAGGGATTTGCTTTTTATCCCGATGACGAAATACAGCATGATTTTGAGGAGCGTTTCCCTTACGTCGAAACCGATGACCAATTGCAGTCAATTGCCGAAATAAAGGCGGATATGGAACGTTTAAGACCTATGGAAAGACTGCTTTGCGGAGATGTCGGATTCGGTAAAACCGAGGTTGCACTCCGTGCGGCTATGAAGTGCGTACTTTCGGGAAAACAGTGTGCAATTCTTGCCCCGACAACAGTACTTGCATGGCAGCACTACCAGACCGCCTTACGCAGATTTGAGCATTTCCCCGTAAATATAGAACTTTTAAGCAGATACCGTTCACCAAAGCAGCAGGATGAAATAATCAAAAAACTGAAACAGGGCAAAATAGACCTGCTTATCGGTACACACAAGATAATCCAGAAATCAGTCGTTTTCAAAGACCTCGGACTTGCGATAATTGACGAGGAACAGCGTTTCGGAGTTGCACATAAGGAAAAGTTCAAGGAAAGCTTTAACGGCGTTGACGTTCTCATGCTGTCGGCTACACCTATCCCACGAACCCTTAATATGGCAATGAGTGGAATCAGGGATATGTCGGTTCTTGAAGAACCGCCGCAGGACAGATATCCTGTTCAGACCTACGTTATCGAATATAATATCGGAACGCTGGTTCAGGCTATAGTCAGGGAACTCCGACGTGGAGGACAGGTATATTATATACATAATCGTGTAGAAACAATACAGTCCTGTGCGGCGAAATTGCAGGGACTTCTGCCCGAAGCAAGAATCGCTTACGCACACGGTCAGATGAGTGAGGACGAAATGTCGGATATCTGGGAACAGCTTGTTGAGCATGAAATAGATATCCTGATATGCACGACGATTATAGAAACAGGTGTTGATGTTCCGAACGTAAATACGCTGATTATCGAAGATTCAGACCGCTTCGGACTTTCACAGCTTTATCAGCTTCGTGGACGTGTCGGACGTTCAAACCGCAGAGGCTATGCATATTTTACATATCAGCGAGATAAGGTTCTGACCGAAGTTGCAACAAAACGTCTGAATGCAATGAGAGAATTTACGCAGTTTGGCAGCGGCTTCAGAATCGCACTCCGTGACCTTGAAATAAGAGGTGCGGGAAGTATTCTCGGAGGCCGTCAGCATGGTCACATGGAAGCTGTCGGATATGATATGTATCTGAAACTTCTCTATGAGGCAATTGCAGAGGAAAAGGGCGAAAAACCGGAAAAAGTTCCGGAATGTCTGGTGGATATACAGATAGACGCACATATTCCGGAGGACTATATCTCAAGCCTTAATCAAAGAATTGATATGTACCGCAAGATAATGCTTGTTAATGATGACAGCGATAAAATGGACTTGCAGGACGAACTGCTTGACCGTTACGGCGAGCCTCCGAAATCGGTGCTTGGACTTATTGAAGTGTCACTTTTGCGAAACAAGGCGGCACATCTTGGAATTACGGAAATATCGCAGAAAAACGGTTCTATGTATTTTTATACGGAGTATCTTGGAAGTAAGCAGATAGCGGCACTTTCAGGGGCATACAAGGGGAAGATAACCTATAACTGCATAGGAAAATCGTATGCTTCCGTAAAGATATCACCGAAGCTGAAACCGTTTGAGATGATGCAGAATGTGGTTGAACTGATATACAGGAATAAAGAGTAAAACAATAAGTTTATTCATCAATTATCAAATTAATATTAATGATAAATTTAATAATAAACGAAAAAACTACTTTACATTAATGTTTTTTTGTGATAGAATAATAATGCAGGGGAATTCTGCATAGAAATATACTGTGGCAGCTCTGCCGCAGTTTTGCAAGGAGAACAATATGAATTATAGGAATTTTATTGCGGGTGCTATGGTTTTTGCTCTTGCCGCCGTTTCTACAGGCTGCAGTGATAAAAAATCATCAGATGATAAGGCTGATACAACTGAAAAAACTGCCACGGAATCATCTGCCGAATCTGCTTCTTCTGCTGAAGCCGGTTCAGCAGACACAACCCGAACAACTGAGGAGGAGAAAACACCTCCTGTCCCGACAGAGGCTTCCGATCCAAATGCCGTTACCTTTGATGACAATCACCTTTTCTTTACTGAAATAATAGCCGATGACGAAAAGGCTGCCACAGGAACTCTTTCCGTTGCTGAAGTAATGGGAAACAAAATGCTGAAATTCACAGACGATAATAAAGTGCCGCTTGAAGGAAAGGTTCAGAAAATAAGCGTAAATGCAGCAAAGCTGATAGGTACCGAAAACCTTCCGAAAGTACGCAGAATAGAGTTTGACCTCTATGCACAGGCTACATCAGATAAATTTGTGAATGAGGACGGCGAAAATGCTGCTGTTCCGGGCTGGATAGGCGGCGGCGGCGGTACTGTTACCGCACAGGACGAAAAATGGTATGAATTCGGAGAATTCAGCGGCGGTGAGTATGACTTCGATATGTCAGGTGCTGTTCACTGTGAATTTAAATTTTTGCTCGCCGATTCAGGTCAGTGCTGGTCAGAGGATATGACTGACGCTAATTTCCTGATAATGCGTTGGGGCTTGGGAAATGAATCCAATATGTTTATTGATAATATCGTCTTTTATGACGAAAACGATAAGTCCATTCCTGTTTCAACCGAATGGGAAGGTGAAGCAGATTTGGGTGATGTTCCGGAAATTCCTTCGGAAGTTCCCGAAGAAACCGCAACAGGTTATGATGATTTCGGTAACGAATTACTTTAATAATTAATACAAAACCGCACAATCTTTGTGCGGTTTTGTATTAATTAATGATTGACTTGAATGAAATTTTGGAGTATAATAAAGGCAATGTAATTATTGCTCCCCCAATTAAATCATGAATTTTTCTGCTCGTCCTGACGAAGAAATTCTGTGTCAGAAAACCTTGCCTTTCTCCGTCATTACTTCGCACTAATTATTCACGATTTAATTGGTGG
>JAZQND010000191.1:0-4191 GCA_045627145.1 Ruminococcus sp.
GAAGAAATCATATCCCCAGACCTCCTCAAGAAGCTTGTCTCTCGTGAGGGCGATATTTTTATTTTTAACAAGATAGAAAAGAAGGTCATATTCCTTTGGTGTCATGGAAACCTTTTCGTTGTTGACATAGACCTCTCTGCCCGAAATATCAACAACCAGCCCTTCAAACTCAAATTTGTCAAGCTGTGCTGTTTCCTCATGCTTAACGCTTCTTTTAAGTACGACCTTGACTCTTGCCATAAGTTCTTTAGGTGAAAAAGGTTTTACAACGTAATCGTCAATACCTATCTCAAAGCCGAAAAGCTTATCATATTCCTCACCTCTTGCTGAAAGCATGATAACAGGGATATTTTTTGATTTGTGTATTTCCTTGCAGGCTGAATAGCCGTCAAGTCTGGGCATCATAACGTCCATGATAATAAGGTCATAGTCATTTGAATGACAAAGACTTATCGCCTCCATGCCGTTTTCAGCTTCTGTAACCTCATACCCTTCAAATTCGGCATATTCACGAACAACTTTTCTGATATTTATTTCATCATCAACGATCAATATGTGTGCCATACATTTTACCTCCATGATTAATTTACAAACATTGCCGTACATAGAACCTTCCGCACAAAGTTTCTATAAAAATTCTGTGTAATTCAAGGCAACACCACACAAAGATTGTGCGGCAGAAACGCAGTCAGACTTTTCGTCAGATTGCATAGAAATTTTGCAGGCATACTGTAATATGGCAAGGAATTTCTGTGCAATATAACGGAAAACAGTGCCCGAAGGAAGTGCCTTTGTGATACAGCTTATGACATACAAAGTCGTCGGACGTGCTTTGTGAAGTGTTGCCTTAACAAAAATCGGCTTTGATTCAGCCATACAGCCTGTATACGGTACTGCCTTAAACTATATTTGGCTGTTTTGTTTACTTATATTATACCATAATACAGGGTAAAAGTGTATATTGCGTGATATATAATTGTGAATTTCCGTCAATTTTATCAAAATTGTAGTTTGCCTATAAATATCTGTTGACATTTATAGTAATTTTTGCTATAATAGTATCAGAATATTGCTCAAAGGAGGCGGTTGCTATCAAAAAATCAAATAATGTTGCTGCATCTCTTATAATTGTCGCAGCAACCGCTGCTGTTGCTTACTTTTGTAAATCTCATCCGGAACATTCAAAAAATATTATTATAATTTATGTCGCCACCCTTATTTTCGGCACTCTTATTCTCGGATTTATCTTCAATATAAGGCACTCCAAACGCAAGACCATAGGTGAAATGGAAATTATCAAAATCGCTGAAAACCTTAACACGGAAACTATTATCTGGGCTGACGATTTTTCGTATATCTTCATGAACAAGCGTCTGCGTGACCTCCTCGGTCTGCCGGATTCCGCTTCCGACCACAAAGGCGGCGTATGGAGAGCTTTCGGAATAAATTCTCCGGATGACAAGATATTGAAGGAAATAGCTGAAAGCCGTTCCTATGAATCACACTTCAAAGGTCTTGACGGCTCTCTCGTTACTATTGTCTGGAGTACCTCTCTTGCAAGAAAACGCAAGAAAAGTATGCTCTACATCAGTACGGGCTTCAATATCACCGAACAGAAAAAAATGAGAGTCAATCTCGCAAGTGCAAACGACTTCTTCAATTCCTCAATGGAACTTGCCGAAATCGGCGTTCTTATGAGCGTTGACAAAAAAAATTACCGTGCTTCACCCGAAACTGTCAAAATGCTCGGACTTAAAGCAAGCAGTATCACTTCTTCACAATTCAGGGCTTTGATACACCCGAATGACAGAATCCTCTATGACAGTGCCATGAAATCTATGGACTCCAAAGAGGTCAGAAACATCGAAATACGCATAAAATCGGCGGAAGGTATTTTTCGTTGGTATTCCTACCGCTATAAGTCAATTGAAGGAACAGATAATACCCTTCCTCTTTTCGGCGGTGCTATCCTCGATATTACCGAAGAACACGAAAAAGATATCCTTATTGAACGACTTGCCTATATTGATGAAGTTACCGAAATTGCAAACCGTAACAAACTGCTTGATACAGGTCAGGAAATATATGATTCCTGCAATCTCCTGCACTGCTCTTTCTGGATAATCGTTCTCGATATCGACCGCTTCCATATCATCAACGATACCTGCGGTTACGCTAACGGCAACACAGTTCTGAAAAATTTCGCTCATCTCCTCTATAAGTTTGTAACTCCGGGCGGTCTTGCAGCAAGAATAAGCGGCGATAATTTCGCCCTCCTCCTCCGTGACTACGGTGACGACGACCTGCCTATGTGTACCGTAAAGTCCATTCAGGAAGAATTCTCAAAACTTGCCGTGGACAAGCTCTCCTCTATCAGCCTTACCTGTTCTGCAGGCTATTCAAAACTTCCGAAAGACGGAAATTCTTTCCTCGATATTCTGGAGCACGCTGAATTTGCCCTTAAATCAGCCATAAATATCCAGGGAAGCATCTGCGGTTACGAACCAAGTATGCATGACTCAATTATCGGCAATACTGAACTTGAAAAGTCCCTCGCACTCGCTATCGAAAGAAACGAGCTTCAGCTTTTCTATCAGCCGAAAATTGACCTCTCAAACAACAAGATAATGGGTGTTGAAGCCCTTATCAGATGGATAAAACCTGACGGTACTATCGTAAGTCCTGATGTTTTTGTCCCAATAGCAGAAAGTTCCCACCTTATCGGAAAAATAAGCGATTTCGTTCTCAACGAAGGATGCCGTCAGAATAAACTCTGGCAGAAAATGGGCTATCCAAATATCGTTATGTCAATTAATTTCGCTTCCTCCGATTTCTACCAGACCGACCTCAAGGAAAAAGTTTTTGAAGCTCTTGCAAGAGCCGGTCTTTCAGCAAAATGGCTCGAAGTTGAGCTTACCGAAACCCTCGCTCTCAGTGACGTTGACTTTGCCGTTTCACAAATGAACAAACTTCGTGAACTCGGCGTAAAACTCGCTATGGACGATTTCGGTACAGGATATTCGTCCCTCAGCTACCTGCAAATACTTCCTATCACACTCCTTAAACTCGACCGTTCATTCATCACAGACATCGAACACGATAATATCGCCTTTGAAATAGTTTCCGCTGTTATCCGCATTGCAAAATCCAAAAAAATTGAAACTATAGCAGAAGGCATAGAAAACAGTGTTCAGGAATCTATCCTCAGAAAGGCAGGCTGTAACTACGCTCAGGGCTACCTTTACGGAAAACCTATGCCGCCTCAGGAAATACAGAAGCTTTTCGAGAAATATTCAGGCAAATAAATTTATACGGAGGTAATAACTATGAAAAGAAGAATCGGAATTCTTACAAGCGGCGGCGACTGCCCCGGTCTTAATGCTACCATCAGAGGCGTTGCCAAAGCTTGTTACGAACGCTTCGGCGAAGATAATGTTGAAATTGTCGGAATATCAAACGGCTACTATGGTCTTATAAATAACCTCTGCAAGGATATGCAGCCCTCTGCTTTCTCAGGTATCCTTACTCAGGGCGGTACCATTTTCGGTACAAAACGTCAGCCGTTCAAGATGATGCAGGTCATCGGCGAAGATAACGTTGACAAAGTTAAAAACATGAAGGAAACTTACAAAAAACAAAAGCTTGACTGTCTGCTTACCCTCGGCGGCAACGGTACCCATAAAACCTCAAAGCTCCTTGCTGATGAAGGACTGAATATCATCGGTCTTCCCAAAACCATCGACAACGATATCTTCGGTACAGATGTTACCTTCGGATTTCATACAGCCGTTGACATCGCAACAGATGTTATTGACAGACTTCATACAACTGCCGCAAGCCATTCTCGTATCCTCGTATGCGAGATAATGGGCAATAAGGCAGGATGGCTTACCCTTAACGCAGGTATTGCAGGAGGTGCCGACGTTATCATCATCCCGGAGATTCCTTATGATATCGACAAGATATGCGATTCTGTAATGTCAAGAACAGCTTCAGGCAAAACATTCTCAATTCTTGCTGTCGCAGAAGGTGCTTTCGACGTCGCAGAATCTCAGATGAAGAAAAAGGAACGTGCAAAGAAACGTGCTGAGGCAGGTATTATCACCGCAACAAGCCGCATCGCCGCACAGGTTCAAGCAAACACCGGTATTGAAGCCCGTGTATGCGTACCCGGTCATATGCTCAGAGGCG
>JAZQND010000192.1:0-14657 GCA_045627145.1 Ruminococcus sp.
GTTTTGAGTAAGAAAAAGCAGATAGGTACAGTAGATGCAAGAAAAGCCATCGAAGGCGTGCTTTCGCACTACGAGAGGGCTTGACGCAGCAGATGCTGTGCATAACTGCTTTTTCTCAGAAGGGGTTTTTAGAGGTGCCCTAAATTCATTGCTGTTTTCTCTTGCATTTTGCCGAAATTTGTTGTATAATTAAAAGAGTGTGATGTATTCCGGCAGAAATGCTTAATGAATATTATTTTCACTTAAATTTTTTTATCAAGGCGGTAATGTAATGGTTTTCAGTCGACTTTTTTTCATTTACATCTTTCTTCCGATTTGTCTTGTCCTGTATTTTCTTATGCCGAAAATCAAGTACAAGAATACTATGCTTGTCGTGTTCTCTATCCTCTTTTATGCGTGGGGTGAACCGATATACGTCTTCCTTATGATAGCAACTGCCTTCATAAACTACGGTGCAGGCAGACTTATTGGTAAATATCAGGGAGAAAAAAAAGATTCCTTCATAACTGCTGCGACTGTTATATATGACTTTGCAATGCTTGGAATCTTTAAGTACAGCGGTTTTATTGTCGAAAACCTCAATCTTATCCTTCCGTTTTCAATTCCGGTTCCGGATATCAAGCTGCCTATAGGTATCAGTTTTTATACATTCCAGACGGTTTCATATATTATTGACTGTCACTGGGAAACGGTTAAGCCGCAGAAAAGCTTCAAAAACTTCCTTCTCTATCTTACCCTTTTCCCACAGCTCGTTGCAGGCCCTATCGTCCGCTACAGTACTATAGAAAAGGAAATCGAAAGCCGCATTATCTCCCCGACAGACGTTTCATACGGCTTCAACAGAATTGCTCTCGGACTTGGCAAGAAAGTACTTCTCGCAAATCAGCTCAGTATTATTGCCGATAACTTCCTCGGAAATATAGGCAGTTCAACAGTTTTCGGTGCATGGTTCGGTGCTGCTGCCTACGCTATGCAGATTTACTTCGATTTCTCAGGTTATTCCGATATTGCCATCGGTATGGGACGAGTTTTCGGTTTCCATTTCGATGAAAACTTCCGTCACCCGTTTATATGCAAGGATATTACGGAATTCTGGCAGAGATGGCACATCTCCCTCAGTACATTCTTCAGGGATTACCTTCTCTACGTTCCGATTTTCGGCAAACGCAGAAAATACGGCGGACTTTTCCTCGTATGGCTCTGTACCGGTATCTGGCACGGTGCTAACTGGAACTTCATTCTCTGGGGCGTTTACTACGGTCTTTTCGTATTCCTTGAAATGAAGATTGGCAAGAAAAACATGAAGAAAATACCGATAGTTCTGCGTCATATCTACAATAAAATAATCATCGTCGTAGGTTTTGCGATTTTCTATTTTGAAGATCTTGGTCAGCTTGGCAGCTTCTTCAAAACTGCTTTCGGCTTTGCCGGAAACGGTTTTATCGGCGTTCAGGACAAGATATCATTTATGAACAATATCTGGCTCATAATCGCCGCTGTTGTCTGCTGTTTCCCGATTATTGAGGGTATCAGAAAGCTTACGGACAAGACTTTCTTCACCAAAAGCGTCACATCCGTTGTCACAGCATTCTGCTCCGCAGCCCTTCTCCTTCTGACAAGCATTATGCTCGTTGACGCAACCACAAATCCGTTCCTTTATTTCAGATTCTGATTCGGGAGGTAAATTATGACTGATAATAATAAAAATAAACCAAATAATTCTCCCGATGAGAAGAAAAACTACGTCGGACGTTATGAGAAATCGTCCTCATCTCCCGAATTATCGACAAAAAGCAATTACGTCGGCAGATATGAAAAACGTGATGACAATATGCCCGTTGAGGACGAACTGCCTCAGTTAAAGCCGCTGAAACCTCTCAGAAAAGGTAACGCTGCTGCACCGCAGTCGGCTCAGAAAAGACCTCAGCCCGTTTCCCATGCTGAACCCGAAACAGAAAAATCGTCCGTTAAACAGCCTGAAAATGACGGTAATCAGAGAAAAAAGCCGCTTACAGCCAAGCAGAAAAAGCTTATCAAAAAGAAAAAAAGAACCGAACGCCGCCGCCGCAGGATTACTAATGCCGTCGCATGGGTAAACATTGCGGCAGTGGGCGGACTCCTCGCTTTCGGCTGTGTTTATATGTTTGCCTTTGAACACGAAACCATCGCCAATGACGAAAACCGCTACCTCGCTGAATTTCCCGAATTTTCGGTTGAATCCTATTTCAGCGGCGAGTATACGGAGGGCGTTGCGAATTACTTTGATGACACTGTCCCGAACCGTGCCGCAATCAAGGAATTTATCACCAAAAATATCATGCCTCTGAAGGGTACTCAGTATGGTGACGACGGCGTTGAACTTCACGGTATTGCCTTTGAAAACAAGCCTGCCGCTACTACTGCCCCATCCCCTGTTACTACTACAGGAACAGGTTCGGCAATGGATAACGTCACCACTCAGACCACAACAACGCTTCCTTCTGTTGACAATCCTGCCGCAGACGGAGAAATGGCAAACAATATCCTTATCGCAAACAATCGTGGAATCACCATTTACGGCGGCGGATGGGGTACTGAAAAAGAGTACGCCAATACCCTTAATGAGTTTAAAAAGAATCTTCCCGATGTTGAAATTTATTCCCTCACTGCTCCGACCGCAGGTTCTTTCTATATTCCTGAAAATTACAAAGACCTCATGGCAAGCGAAAAAGATGATTTCGACAGCATTAAAAAGGAACTCAAAAACGTTAAACAGGTTGATGCCTATACTGCCCTCCTTGTCCATAAAAATGAGGATATTTATTCCCGTACAGACCACCACTGGCAGCCTCTCGGTGCTTACTATGCCGCACAGGCTTTCGCTATGGAGGCAGGTGTTGAGTTCCCCGATATCAAGTCCTACCAGAAAGTCATCCTTCACGACTATGTCGGTACTCTTTACGGCTATACTCAAAGTGCCGCACTTCTCAATAATCCGGAGAATTTTGTCTACTATATGCCGAAGAATCACATCAAGGTCACACAGTATGACACTATGTTCCAGAATGCGACAGAAACGGAACTTTTCGTTGATTCCGCAAACCTCGATAATTCAAGCTATTACCTTGTTTTCGGTATGGATGACCGTATCGTACACGTTCAGACCGACTGCAAAAACGGCAGAAATCTTGTTATTTTCAAGGACAGCTACGGTAATGCTCTGCTTCCTGTGCTTACGGGTTCATTTGAGAACATCTACCTCTGCGATATCAGATATTTTGACCTGAATCCTGTTGCTTTCGCAAAGAGCGTAAAGTGTACGGATATGCTGTTTGCAATGTGTTCGTTCTCGGCTGTCGGCCCGAACAGAGAGTATCTCTCCGCACTCCTCTATAAATAATTTTCAGCAAAGAAAGGAATAAAAATGAAGGAACTTAATTTTCCATTTGACAGCAAATCCCTCCTCAGAAAGAGAAAAGCCCTCAGAAAACAGCTTCTGAACGATGGTTCGGTCAGAATACATAAAAAAATCGCTGTTCTCGGCGGCTCAACCACCAATGATATCGTTTCCATGCTTGAACTTTTTCTGCTGGATTTCGGAATTGAACCTGAATTTTACCAGTCCGAATACAACAAGTTCTACGAGGACGCTGTTTTCGGCAATCCCGAACTTGACAGCTTTGCTCCCGATATTATCTTTATCCACACAACCTCCCGCAACCTGACGCTCCTCCCCGAAAGCCCTGCCGAATCTCCCGAACAGATTCAGTCAAGGCTTGATGACCAGTTCGGAATCTTTAAAAATATCTGGATAAATCTCATGCAGAAATTCTCCTGTCCCATTATCCAGAATAACTTTGAACTGCCGCTTTTCCGCCGTACAGGCAGCTACGACGGCTGGGGATACAGCGGTACGGCAGCATTTATCAATCGTCTTAACGTTATGTTTTCAGACTACGCAAGACACAATAACGGTTTCTACATTCACGATATCAACTATCTTTCATCGGTCATAGGTCTTACTCAGTGGCACGACTATGAAGCATGGTATATGTACAAATACGCCGTGAGAATGTCTGTTATTCCCGATTTTGCATACAGTCTTTCCTGTATAATCAAGTCGGTCTACGGCAGGAACAAGAAGGTAATTGACCTCGACCTCGATAATACCCTCTGGGGCGGCGTTATCGGTGATGACGGTCAGGAGGGTATCGAAATAGGCCCTGAAACAGCAGTCGGACAGTCGTTCAGCGAGTTTCAGTCCTTCCTCAGAGGTTACCGCAATTACGGCGTTCTGCTTGCTGTATGCTCGAAAAATGACGAGGAAAATGCCCTCAGCGGTCTGAATCACCCAAGCTCAGTCCTTCACCCTGACGATTTTGTTTCAATAAAGGCTAACTGGGAACCCAAAGACCGCAATATCGCTGAATCTGCTTCCGACCTTAATCTCGGTATCGACAGCTTCGTGTTTATCGACGATAACCCTGCCGAATGTGCCATAGTTGAAGGACAGCTTCCGTCAGTTACTTCTGTTAACCTCACTTCCGTGGACGATGCTATGTATATTCTCAGCCGTGGCGGATATTTCGAGGTCACATCTGTTTCCGAGGACGACCTTAAACGTTCGGAGATGTACGCCGCAAACGCTCAGAGAGCCGCACAGCAGAAAAGCTTCGGCAGTTATACAGACTATCTCCTCAGCCTTGAAATGAATGCAGAAATCTGTGGTTTCCTGCCCGTCTACATTCAGCGTATAACCCAGCTTACCAATAAAAGCAATCAGTTTAACGTCACTACACGCCGCTACACCGAAACAGAGATTCGTGAGGCAAGCGTGAGTGAAAATCATATCTGTCTTTGCGGCAGACTTGCCGATAAATTCGGTGATAACGGCATAGTTTCGGTTGTTATCGGAAAAATTGACGGCAGTGTTCTCAATATCGAACTTTGGCTCATGAGCTGCCGTGTGCTGAAGCGTGACATGGAATTTGCTATGCTGGACGAACTTGTGCGGCTTGCAAAGGAACGTGAAATTTCCCGAATCAACGGCTTTTACTATAAAACCGCAAAAAATAATATGGTATCTGAACTGTTCGGAGCTTTCGGTTTTCAGCTTGACACCAAACTTGAAAACGGTGATTCCGAATGGCATTTGGATATAAATTCATACGAAAACAAAAATCATGTTATTAAAGTGAACGAAAAGGAGAATAATTATGAACAAAAATGAAATTATTGCAAGACTCAACACAGTTTTCAGAGATGTTTTTGGTGACGACAGAATCTCGGTAAACCCACAGACTACAGCCGACGATATCGACGACTGGGACAGCATTGAACATATAAACCTCATTGCCGCTGTTGAGGAAGAATTTGGTATGCGATTCAAAATGCGTGAAGTATCAGGCATGAAGAATGTTGGTGAAATGATAGATATTATCGCCGAAAGAGGCACTCACTGATGAAATCAAAGAAAAAACTGATAATCGGGCTTGCCGCCTTCGCAGTCGTAATTGCCCTGTATGTATGGGGATTTGCCCTGCAAACCGTAACATACACCGTTGATACGGACAAGACGGATTCACTGAAAATCGTTTTTCTTTCTGATTTGCATAACAGTACTTTCGGCGGCGGCGACCAGTCTGTTATCTGGGACGCCGTTAACGAAGCCGAACCCGACCTCGTTCTTTTCGGCGGTGACGTAATTGATATGTGGAGTGGTACGAAATATGCCCTCCGTCTTATGAAAATGGTTAAGGATAAGTACCCGTGTGCATATTCTCCGGGTAATCACGAGGAGGAACGTGACGACAAAAACGAATTTTACAGCGATGTTAAAGCCCTCGGTATACCGATACTTGCAGGCGATAAAGCGGAATTTGACATCAAAGGCAGAAAAATCTGCGTTTACGGAATTATTAATCCCGATGCATGGGGAAAAAATGATACAGAGCTTAACGAGTGCCGTGCAGTTCTCGACGAAAAATGCTACAATATTCTGCTTTCACATCCGCCCGAAAGACTTTCTCCCTTAATCGACGAGAACGAAAAGCAGTTCGATTTAATTCTTTCAGGTCACGCACACGGCGGTCAATGGAGAATCCCGAAAATCCTCGACCAGGGACTTTTTGCTCCGGGACAGGGCGTTTTCCCCGATTATACCTGCGGAAAATATTCCTATGGCGATACAGTCCACATCGTAAGCAAGGGACTTGCAAAACCTGTGAGAATGCTTTTTATTCCCCGTATCTTCAACCGTCCTGAACTTACAGTAATAAATGTTCAGTAAGCTTTTTGTACAATATGAATAGTGAAAAGTGACGTTCACTCCCGTTCATGGTCTATTCACTCCAAAAATATTGAATTGATTTGTGTTATAGGTGCCCTGCATTTATATATCTGACTGACAGAGAAAATCTGTCGGTCAGATTTTTTTATGGGCATTATTCTGCCTGATTATTTCAGGTATTGCTCCACCATGAATAATTAGTGCGAAGTAATGACGGAGAAAGGCAAGGTTTTCTGACACAGAATTTCTTCGTCAGGACGAGCAGAAAAATTCGTGATTTAATTGTGGGAGCAATAGTGCCATACTCTGAAATCATACATCTTTTATGAAATATTATTGCCGAAAAGACTTGTAATTCTGAGCAAAAAATGTTATAATAATTATTAGTATTGCTATGCCGTTCATGGCGGTGCTGACAATATTTTTGCAAAGGAGCAGAGTTTTCTCTGACATAATATGGAAAAAGAAAAGAAATTCAGGGACACCCCCGCAGAAGATGTGATATGCGGCAGAAATCCCGTTATTGAAGCCCTGAAATCAGGTGCTTCCATTGATTCAATATATATCGACGGTAGCGGCGGCAGTCTTGGTGTTATCAGAAAGCTTGCCAAAGAAAACGGCATTGTCGTCAAGGATGCTCAGGATAAAAAGCTTTCTCAGCTTTCAGGCGGTGCTTCACATCAGGGTGTTGTTGCGATTGCCGCCTGCGGTGAATACGTCACTGTGGAGGATATCCTCGATGTTTCACGAAAAAAAGGCTCAAAGCCTTTCATAATTATTTGCGACGAGATAGAAGATCCTCATAATCTTGGTGCAATCATCAGAACCGCTGAAACTTCGGGGGCAGACGGCGTTATTATCCCGAAACGCAGAAGTGCCTCACTTAATACAACTGTTTATAAAACCTCCGCCGGTGCTGCAAGCTACGTTCCCGTGGCAAGAGTTTCCAATCTCGCCTCGACCATTGATTTCCTCAAGGAAAACGGTGTCTGGATTTACGGAACAGACGCTTCTGGTTCGGATTATACCCAGACCGATTTCACAGGAGGCTGTGGTCTGGTCATAGGTTCGGAGGGATTCGGAATAAGTCAGCTTATACAGAAAAAATGTGACTTCATGATAAAGCTTCCGATGCTTGGAAAAATCAACTCACTAAATGCTTCGGTTGCCGCAGGTATATTCATGTATGAGGTACTGCGTCAACGCCGAAACGATTCGTAAGGAGTAATCAGATGCCTGAAAAAAAACCATCTCTTGAGGACATTCTGGACGAATATACTTCCGATTCCGAAAATCGAAGCGTCGGACGAGTTGACGCTCAGAAAATTCTCAATTCAACCCTTGCTGCCCCTGATATCTCGAAAATGGCAGCCCGTTCAAAACCGCCTGTCCTCCCTACAGACGAAAGAAAGGTGACCGTTGTTGATACGGATGCTATGGGAGAAATCAGAACTGCCCCAAAGCTTCTTAAACCAATCGAAAATGAATCCGTAAGGATAGCTCCGAATGATGCTCCGCAGATAAGACGTATGTCCGATTCCACAAGAGCCAAGGAAGCCGAAATATCCAAGCGTAAAAAGAAGAAAAAACACGGCAGAAAGAACGATTACACCTACTCTAAGGAAACTCCCGACGGCGAATATATGTATACTCCGCCTTCCTTCAAAAAGAAGAAGAAAAACCGTGCCGCAATCCTCGCAGAGTTTGAAAATCCGGAGGGACGCAAGCAGATAACCGATATTGTCCCCTCCCCGACTGCCGTTATTGCCGCCGGTATTGATCCGAACAAGCCGCTTAATGAGTATACAGAAGCCGACCTCAACAACATCTCTCAGACCATCCACTCCGCCATAAACATCGACATAAACGGTGATGAGGAAGTTAAAGTACGAAAAAAACGTACAAAGCGAATGGTCGATTTCAACTATTACGGCGACGTTGAAGATGTTGGGCGTGATATCTACGAACTGAAAAGCACCATCTCCTCACGGGTTTTCATTCTTGCCCTTACCGCTTTCATCAGCCTGTATATCACGATATTCAATCAGTTCGGCCTTCCTATCGCTTCGTTCCTTACAACGGCAAATGTACCTGTTTACCTTGCCGTTCACCTTCTTCTCGGAATAATTGCAGTAATCTCGTCACTGCCCGTTATGACCAAAGGTCTGAAAAAGCTCTTTACCTTCAAGGCGGACGGCGATTCCATGACTGCCGCTACTGTTGTAGCCTGCATGGCTTCAATAATTCCCGCATTCTTCACGCCTCAGCTCGTTGAAAATGAGAATATCAACATCTATATGCCCGTCGGTATCCTCTCTCTGCTTTTCAACGCCTGCGGAAAAAACCTTATAATGAAGCGAGCCGCACGGAATTTCAAGTTCGTTTCCCGCAATTTCGACCGCCACGGCGTTACTTACGTCATGGACGAAGAACGTGCCGAACGTATAACCCGTGGAACTCTCGGCGATTTCCCTATCCTCGCTTCCATGCGTAAAACCGATTTCCTTACGGATTTTCTCCGCTATACATATTCATCGGATATGGCTGACCAGTTCTGTAAAAGTGCTACACCGATAGTTCTTATACTTTCCATTGCTGTTTCGGTTTTCCTGACCTATTTCTGCAAGGGAACTTTCCTTGCCGCAGAGTCCATAGCATTCGGATTCTCTGTTTTCAGTATGCTGATAAGTGCCGCTTCATGTATCTCACTGCCGCTTGTCTGCAATATCCCGCTTGAGGACGTATCACGCAATGCACTTCGCAATGACGGTATAATGCTCGGTTATCAGAGCGTTGACGATTTCTTCGATACCAACTCCATTCTCGTTGATGCAGATTCGCTCTTTCCGCAGGGTACAGTCCGCCTTGACGATATCAAGGTTTTCGCCAACACAAAGCTTGACGAGGCTCTCCTTGAAGCCGCAAGCCTGACTGTTCACGGCGGAAGCATTATGTCACAGCTTTTTGACGATATTATCAGACAGCGTAACGGTTCACTGCTTCGCATTGAAAATTATTCCTATGAGGAGAATATGGGAATGTGCGGCTGGATAAGCAATAAACGAGTGCTTTTCGGTAATCGTGAACTTATGACAAGCCACAATATCGAAGGTATACCGACCAAAACCAAAGAAGCTGAATACACCGGAAGCGGTCGTGAGGCACTTTACCTCTCTATTTCGGGAAATCTTGCCGCTATGTTCATAGTAAGCCTCGCTCCGGACAGATATGTTAAACGCTGGTCAAAAAATCTGGTCAAGAATAAAATATGTGTTTTTGTTAACACTATTGATCCGTGTATCACAAGCAAAAAACTCTGCACACTTTTCGGTATTCCCGAAAATATGTCAAGAATACTCCCGCAAAAACTCAATTCAGACTTTACCGAAGAAACAAAAAAAGTGGTTCGTCTGAGTGCATCAATGGCAACAACCGGCAAATTCTCTACTCTTGCGGAACTTATAATCGGTACAAAAACCGTTCATTTTTCCGCTATTATCGGACTTATCCTACAGGCTGCTTCTATTGTTCTCGGATTTGTTCTATGTACAGGTCTGATATTGTCAAAATCATTCCAATCACTCAATTTTGCCTATTTAACGGCTGCTGCTATTACCGTCTACAATATTCTGTGGGCTATAATCACCTATTTTGCAGTTAAGCTTAAAAAGTCATAAGGGTATCTGTTTTTCTTAGGCAACACCGCACAAAGACTGTGCGGTGTTGCCATTGCTCAAAACCGGTTTTCAGAGATGCCCATAATTGTTTTGCAGACAGCCCCGGTGCATGAAAGGAGTCCGATATGCCGGATAACAATAACTACGACAACGAAGATACAATGCTGCTTCCCGAAGATTTGGACAGCTGCCCTACACAAAATTCAGGAAGTGACCTGCCGCCGCTGAAAATGAAACATCACGCCGCAGACCGTCAGCGTCAGGATGTTCAGAAAAGCCGTCAGCAGATAAATTATTATAATGATAATTTACGCCGTTCACCTCAGAACAGAGGCAATTCAGACCGGACCATAAACTATGAACGCCCTTCAGACAGACAGTTCAGCAGACCGCAGGGTACAAACGGTTATAATCAGTATCAGAACGAAGGCTATAACCGACAGTTCAGCAGACCGCAGGGTAATAATCAATATCAGAGCGAAGGCTGTAACCGCCAGTTCAGCCGTCCGCCGCAGGGTTACAGACCTGAGCCGCCTCGCCGTCAGCAGCCTGAGATAAGCCGTAATGACGACTATTACTACGACGATCCACGCTACGACGACAGACCTGTTCACAAGTCCCGTCCCGAATCACAGCATTATTCCAACCCGCCTAAACAAAAAAAGAAAAAACATCATAAAAGCTTTCTCGGAAAGCTGATAAGACGTATTTTCTGGTTTGTGTTCATCATTTTTATGCTGATTTTCGGCGTTTATTCCTGTTCCTCCCTTTGTCTTATCAGTAAGGTGGACAAGGTAAGCTCAACAGGTCACGCCCATCCGAATGACGCTCTTGAAGCTTCATACGTCAAAAGCATACTGATACTTGGTTCAGACAGCAGAGGTTCCGATGATTCGGGACGTTCAGACTCTATGATACTTCTTTCGCTCAACTCCGCAACCAACGAAATGACTACTACTTCATTCATGCGTGACTGCTACGTTGAAATACCGAATTACGGCTGGAATAAGCTGAATGCGGCATTTGCTTACGGCGGTGCGGAACTCCTTATGGAAACAATTGAACATAATTTCGGCGTAAGAATAGACAACTATGTTTCTGTGGATTTCCTGTCATTTGCTTCAATTATCGACTCTGTAGGCGGAATTGACGTTGACATTTCAGATGCCGAAGCCGAGGAGATAAACAATATCCTGATATCGGAAGTAAACGAGCTTGTTGGCGACGACCGTATGGCAGATTTGCTTTCAGGCGGCGGCAGACTTCACCTTATCGGCAAACAGGCTCTCTCCTACGCAAGAATAAGAAATGTCGGAAACAGCGACTTTGAGCGTACCGAAAGACAGCGTAGAGTTATAGAGCTTATGACACAGAAACTAAAGTCGTTTAATCCGCAGATTCTGCCAAATATAGCCACAAATGTCATTCCTGACGTTTCAACGAATATGTCAACGGCTGAACTCTATCTCTATTCATTACGTTTACCGTTTGCACTTGGTTACGATCATAAACAGATTCAGATTCCTGTTGACGGTACTTTTTATGCCGACAGCAATGAGTGCGGTGACGTTTTGCAGGTTGATTTCGATTCAAATTATAACTTCCTCTGCGACAGCGTTTTTTCAAGAACTGCTTCAAATTAGTTCAGCTCGAATTTTTTTATACAAATTAAAGGCAACACCGTACAAAGTCGTCAGATGTGCTTTGTGCGGTGTTGCCTTAATTCGATCTGAATAAATTATTGTTCAAGTAGTTTTTCGGCGGCGGCGATTTTTACGCAGATAACGAATAATTCCATAGCCTTGCCGAGGTCATCGAGAGAAGGGTAAGTAGGGGCGATACGGATATTTTTATCGCATGGATCGATGCCGTAAGGGAATGTTGCACCGGCACCTGTAAGGGTTACGCCGGCCTCTGCACAGAGTTTAACGATTCTCTTAGCACAGCCGTCGGGGGCATTGAACGAAATGAAGTAGCCGCCCTGTGGTTCAGTCCATGAACCGATACCGAGAGGAGCGATTTCAGAATCGAGCTTATCAAGAACGAGTTTAAATTTAGGAGCGATAATAGCCATGTGTTTTTTCATGTGTTCCTTCATATTGCTGAAAGTACCGAAATAGCGGACATGACGGAGCTGATTCATTTTATCGTAGCTGATAATACTGATTCCGAGGAACTTTTTAAGTTCGTCGATATTCTGCTTGCTTGCACCCATAACAGCAACGCCTGCACCCGGGAAAGTAACCTTTGAAGTTGAGCCGAACATATAGACGATATTTTCGTTGCCGACTTTTTTAGCCTCGTCGAGGATATTCAGAACGCAGACAGGATTTTCGGTGGGGTGCTGCATACAGTAAGGGTTATCCCAGAAGATACGGAAATCCTTAGCCTTTGTTTTGAGTGCGGCGAAACGCTTTACGGTTTCATCGCTGTAGCAGATACCGTCAGGGTTGGAATACTGAGGAACGCACCAGATACCCTTGATAGAATCGTCTTCGGAGACGAGTTTTTCAATCATATCCATATCAGGGCCGGTGGAGGTCATGGGAATATTAATCATTTCAACGCCGAAAAACTCAGTAACTTTGAAGTGTCTGTCATAACCCGGAACAGGACAGAGGAACTTTATCTTATCGTACTGAGACCAGGGTTTTTCGCCGAGGATACCCTTATTGAAGGCAGTCTGGATACTCCAGAACATGGCATTCAGGCTGGAGTTGCCGAAAATAATGATTTCATCAGAATTAACGCCAAGCATTTCGGAGAAGAAAGATTTAGCCTCCGGTATACCGTCGAGAAGGCCGTAATTGCGGACATCAAGACCGCTTTCGCCAATAAAATCGCCATCGCTGTAAACGTTAAGCATATCAACGCTCAGGTTAAGCTGTTCAGTACATGGATTGCCTCTTGACATATTAAGGGAAAGACCGAGAGCCTTAAAATCGTTATAAAGCTTCAGGTTTTCGTTCATAAAAGCGACAAGCTCATTTTTTGACATTTCTGATAAATTCATTATAATGAACACACCTTTCAGATAAACTACTCTGTGAGTAAATTCAAGCGGCGGCACGAAACTCCGAAAAACAGCAGATTTCGGCAATAACCGCAGTTCAAAAATAAGTATACCATAGCTGTGAAATATTTTCAAGAGACAATATAACAAATATTACAGCTATTAATTACTTTTTTTTGGTGTTTTCACCACGAAAACATCTGTCTATCACTTGTGGAAATGTTTAATATAGTTAACTAAACATTCGTCAAAATAAACAGTTTAAGGTTTAATTTTGAATTTTATCAATTCATACAATTTCCACTTGACAAACTGCATTTTTTTTGTTATAATAGCGTTAGAAACAAATGGACGAGTATTATACAAATATATAAATTTATTTCGTCCGTAATTTATGGAATTGGGTGATATTATATATATTGGAGGTCTCATGCATGAACAAGTTCTTCTCATCTGTTTTATCAATCGCTGCTTCATTCTCTCTCCTCGCCTCTGTAGGCTATCAGTCGGTTTTTGCCGATTTTTCCGAAGAAATTCCGGTTGAAGCTGACCTCTCGGAGGAGCTCTATCTCAGTGATATCAGCGACCTCAGACTTCAGTATCCTCAGCAGCCAAGTGTTCGTTCAAATTTCAGTGATGGCTTTTACAACTATGTCGATTTTCTCGATGCCAATAATTTGAATGTCTACGAAGCTTTGAAGCCCATAGTCACCGAACCTTCTACAGATATTGTCTATGTTAAGCTTCCCGAAACTGTTACAGTAACAGTCAATAATATGCCGTATACTGATGATTGTCCCGAAGCTGACATCGAAAAATATGAAATCGCTCTTTTCGGTTCGTGCAAACCGGCTATTGATGCCATTATGTTTGACTGCCCTGAACTCTGCTGGCTTGATGCCGCAGGTATTTCGGTTGCACCCGGTGTTGACACGACTGTTTCGCAAAACCGTTTCAAACGTACTTATACAATTAAAATCAAATCCCTTGAGATTTCTCCGGCTTATTACAACAGTTTCAGCTCAATTAATGAGGTGAAATCCTACCTCTCCAAGCTTGATGATGCCGTTGACAGTTTCCCTGTTAAAGGCGAAACCCGTTACGATAAGCTGAAAAGTATCCATGACCATATCGCTCAATTCACTAACTACGACCTTGAAGGACGTTTTTCAGGTTCGGCTTTGGGCGCACTGGTTGAACCGGGTGTTGTCTGCGAAGGATATTCAAAGGCTTTCAAGCTTATTTGTGATTCAATAGGCGTTCCGTGCGTAGTTGTATACGGTAATTACGATGAAAAAGAAAATGCCGCACATATGTGGAATTACGTCCGGATGGAGGACGGTATATGGTACTGCATGGACGTTACATGGGATGACCTTGATGGTGATTACGGACTTGATTTGAAATATGAATACTTTTTAAGAGGTACAAACAGTTTCAATAAAGTTCACTTCCCTATGACCGATTATAATATAACATATTTGAATTATCCCGATGTTTCGGCAACGGATTACATACAGAAGTCGTCACAGCAGACGACGACAACCAAGCTGACTACAACGACTACTACTACAACTACCACAACCAAGCCCACTACTACTACAACCAAGCCCACTACTACCACAACCAAGCCTACTACAACGACTACAACCACCACAACGACCAAGCCTACTACGACGACTACAACCACCACAACGAC
>JAZQND010000193.1:0-14924 GCA_045627145.1 Ruminococcus sp.
ATCAGCCAACCCTTTCTCAAAAGGTTTTCCCTCAATAATAAGCATAAAATTACTATAGGGCACCTCTAAAAACCCGTTTTGAGTAAGAAAAAGCAGATAGGTACAGTAGATGCAAGAAAAGCCATCGAAGGCGTGCTTTCGCACTACGAAAGGGCTTGACGCAGCAGATGCTGTGCATAGATGCTTTTTCTCAGAAGGGGTTTTTAGAGATGCCCTATATGAGTATCGCCGTTACTGACGGTCCATTATTTTTTATTTGCTTTCTTTTTTAGCTTCCTTGCCTTTCCACCATGACCATGTTACAGGTGCTACAAAGAGTGATGAGAATGTACCTGAAATAAGACCGAACATAAGCGGAACTGAGAAGGTAAGAAGTGAATCATAGCCTGTTACCATAACAACGATAGTAACAACAAGCATTGTACCGATAGTTGTTATAGAGGTTCTGATAGATCTTGTTAATGACTGTGTACAGCTTGCATTGATAAGCTCGTTAAGTGAAGCCTTTGGCATAAGCTTACGGTTTTCTCTGATTCTGTCGTAAATAACGATGGTATTGTTTATAGAATAACCGAGAATAGTAAGGATAACCGCAACGATATTTGAATTGAACTCAAAGCCAAAAACGATAGTTGCTGTAACGGCAACGAGGATATCGAAGCAGAGAGCAAATACAGAGCAGACACCGGCAGACCAACCGCCGATTTTTCTGAATCTGATTGCTATATAGATGATTACTACCAATGCTGCAAAAATTACAGCTATAAGGCACTTGAGAAGGAACTCACGTCCTGATGACGGGCTAACGTCATTTGAATCGAAAAGTTCAAGTTCGTTATCA
This sequence comes from Ruminococcus sp., assembly GCA_045627145.1. Lineage (GTDB taxonomy): Bacteria > Bacillota > Clostridia > Oscillospirales > Ruminococcaceae > Ruminococcus. The sequence goes on from JAZQND010000193.1 coordinate 842, forward strand.
GCAAACTTGGTTGCGAGAGCATTTGTAAGCTCTGTTTGTCTGTCAGCGGTAAGACCTTCCTCGGAAGTAAACGAGATTGTAATCTGTTTTCCGCCTGAATCAAGGCTTTCACCAGTTCTTACAACGATTGAGGTATCAATAATTTCCTTTACTGCACTCTCAACGTCAGCAGTATTGATATCGCCCTGATATGTATAGGTGATAAGAGTACCGCCCTTAAATTCGATAGCGAAATGAATGCCTCTGATAATCGCACCTGCGATAAGAACAACAACTACGGCTATAAGTATGCCGAGGATCATCTTCTTTTTTGAACAGAAATTATATACCTTTTCAGGCATAGCTGCGGGAGTTTTCTGAGATTTCTTCTTGCTCATTTCTCATCACCTCCGTAAAGTTTTCTGTTTCTGAAGCACTTGAACTTTGAAAGTGAAGTTACCATAAGTCTTGAAGCGAATACTCCGAAGATAAAGTTGCAGATAACACCTACAAGGAGGGTAAATCCGAATGAGAAAACAACGCCTTCAGCTGTAGCTCCAAATGCGAAGAAGATAGTTTTATTGAGTATCTTTGAGAAGAAGCTGTCAGGAACACCGAATGCACCCATAAGGATAACGGCAATGATAACGTTTGTTATGTTACCGTCGAGGATAGCAGAGAATGCTCTCTTATAAGCAATTTTGATTGCAGCATCAAGTGACTTGCCTGTTTTAAGTTCTTCCTTTATACGCTCACCGGTGATGATATTAGCGTCAACGCCCATACCGACAGCAAGGATAATACCTGCGATACCCGGAATTGTAAGAGTTGAGCCGTTCATGAATCCGAACCAGCCTGTGATAGCTGCAAGAGAACCTGCAACCTGACCGATAAGGGCAATAACTGCAACAAAGCCCGGAAGCCTATAAAGAATTATCATATATACAGCGATAGCTGCGAATGCTATAGCTGCTGCAAGAAGGATAGCATCAAGTGAACCTTCGCCCATTGTCGGGGAGATGGTTTTGAAGCTCTTGGTTTCCATTTTGAATGGCAAAGCACCGGAATTAATCTGGTCTGCGAGCTTCTTTGAAGAATCCTGGTCGAAATTACCTGAAATAACTGCTTCACCGTTTGTGATAGCATCGTTAACGGAAGGAGCTGATATCATTGTATTATCCATCCAGATAGAAATCGGGGTGGAAGAACCTGCAAGTTCAGAAGTTGCATCAGCGAATTTTGATCTGCCCTCTTCTTTAAGAACGAGAGCAACGAGGTATTCGTAATCGCCCTTATCATCCTGACGATACTGAGCCTGAGCTGAGTCAATGTCTGAACCCATCAGAACTATTTCACCTGTAGGTATCGTTTCACCGTTTTCATCAGTGGTAGTGTCAGTACCTTTTCTGAAAGTAAGTTCTGCCATTTCACCGAGTTCCTTAACAGCGGCTTCGGGGTTGAAATCGCTTTCGCCTACCTGCCAGGGGAAACGAACGATAATTCTGTCACTTTTCTCATCGCTGTAAACCTCATTATCCGTAATACCAAGAGAAGTAAGTCTTGTCTTGATGATTTCCGTAGCAGCATCAAGCTGATTCTTGTCAGCGTCGAAGTCATCTGCCGGAGCAAAAGTAACGTCAACGCCGCCCTTGATGTCGATACCAAGACGGATATCGTCAACACCCTTGACAACTGTAGTCGTTTTATCGGCATAGAGTTTATCTATACCCAAAACGGAGGTTACTGTAAACAGTGCAATGAGGACTGCGACAATGAAGAAAGTTGATTTGCCGATTTTTTTCACGGTCATGCCTCCTGATTCCCGAATTCTGACTGATATATTTCTGCATCAGCCATGAACCCTTTTTAATTTCCTGTCTCATTGACAATTACAAATATTGTACTATAATTTTGCTAAAAAGTCAAGCAATTCGGCAATTTACATCCATATTTCAAGATTATGCACAATTTATTTTACAATCACTGTTGCACAATGCATAATTACTTGACCTTATTTTGCAATACATAAAGCCGCAATGCTCACAGCTTCACGCATTACTTAAAATGTTTCTGTGAAACCTTCAGACGGTTCATAGCTCTGTTCAGGGCTGCCTGTGTCTGATAGTATTCCTGTATGCTCTGTTTCTGGCGGAGCATTTCCCTTGCACGCTCTCTTGCTTCCTCTGCACGTTTTATGTCAATTTCTTCCGGAAGCTCACAGCTTTCGGCAAGGATAGTTGAATGGTCGGGCATTACCTCTATAAAGCCTTCGGAGATCGCAGCATACTTCCATTTTCCGTCAACCATATATTTAAGTTCGCCTGTCGGAAGTGAAGTTACAAGAGGCTCATGTCCCGGAAGAATACCTATAAGTCCGTCAATAGCGGTAATAACGAGATGTTCAGCCTCGCCCTGAAAGAATATTCTGTCTGTTGCGATAATTTCGAGATGAAAGGTCTTAGCCATCGACAAGCCTCCTTACTCTCCGTCGTTTATCTGACGAGCCTTCATGATAACGTCGTCGATAGTACCTGCCATAAGGAATGCAGATTCAGGATATTTATCCATATCGCCGTCGATAATAGCCTTAAAGCCCTCGATGGTATCTTTAAGCGGAACATACTTGCCCTTCAGACCTGTGAAGTTTTCGGCAACATTGAACGGCTGTGAAAGGAATTTCTGAATCTTTCTTGCACGGTAAACTGCAAGCTTATCCTCCTCGTCATGCTCCTCCATACCGAGAATGGCGATAATATCCTGAAGTTCCTTGTATTTCTGGAGAAACTCCTGAGTACGTCTTGCGACTGTATAGTGTTCCTCACCGACGATTTCGGGTTCGAGGATACGGGAATTGGATTCCAGCGGATCTACTGCGGGATAGATACCCTGTTCAACTATTTTTCTTGAAAGAACCGTAGTTGCGTCAAGATGGGCGAAGGTTATTGCCGGTGCAGGGTCCGTAAGGTCATCGGCAGGTACATATACAGCCTGAACCGATGTTATAGAACCGTTCTTGGTTGATGTGATACGTTCCTGAAGTTCCCCGACTTCCGTTGCAAGAGTAGGCTGATAGCCAACCGCAGAAGGCATACGTCCGAGAAGTGCTGATACCTCTGAACCTGCCTGAACATAACGGAAAATGTTGTCGATAAAGAGGAGAACGTCCTTGTGCTCACGGTCACGGAAGTATTCCGCCATTGTAAGACCTGTCTGTGCAACTCTCATACGGGATCCCGGAGGTTCGTTCATCTGACCGAAAACAAGGGCTGTTTTGGCAATAACTCCTGGTTCCTGCATTTCGTTCCAGAGGTCGTTGCCTTCACGGGGACGCTCTCCGACACCTGTAAAAATTGAATAACCGCCGTGTTCTGTAGCGATATTTCTGATAAGCTCCTGTATAAGAACCGTCTTACCAACACCAGCACCGCCGAAAAGTCCTATTTTACCGCCTTTTGCGTAAGGTGCGATAAGGTCGATTACCTTTATTCCTGTTTCGAGAACCTCAACAACAGGGCTTTGGTCCTGAAAAGTCGGGGCTTTTCTGTGTATCTCCCATTTTTCATCGGTTTCGATATCGCCTTTTTTGTCGATAGGTTCACCGAGAACGTTAAACATACGTCCGAGAGTTTTTTCACCTACAGGTACTTTTATGCATGAACCTGTAGCTGTAACTTCCATATTCTTGCTGAGTCCCTCACTTGCGGCAAGCATGATACAGCGGACAATATGATTGCCCATGTGCTGTGCAACTTCCATAACACGCTTTTTTCCGTCAATTTCAACGGTGAGAGCGTCCCTTATCATAGGAAGCTTGCCCGAAGCGAACTCAACGTCTATAACAGGCCCTATGACCTGAGTTATTCTGCCTTTTTCCATCGGCTTCTCCTTTCTTTGGAGAGATTTTATGCAGACTTCTCCTTCCGAAGCAGTCTGAATTATTCTTCAAGGCTGTTAGCACCGCTTACAACCTCTGTTATTTCCTGAGTAATAGCTGCCTGTCTTGCACGGTTATACATAAGCGACAGCTCTTTTATCATATCCTTGGCACTGTTTGTAGCAGCGTCCATAGCGGTCATTCTTGACTGCTGTTCACAGCAGAAAGCCTCAACCATTGCACCGTATATAAGTCCCTTTGCATACTGCGGTATCAGATAGCCCATAACTTCTTCCGGAGAAGGCATGAATGATGCTTTCGGCAGACTTTTAAGCTTACCGTCGGGTGCGGCTACAAGACGTTTTCTTTCAAACGGCAGCAGACGCAGTGTACGGGTTTCCTGCTGACTTGAATTTACCATATCCGTATAGATGAGGTAAACTTCGTCGAGGTCGCCGCTTTCAAATTTTCCGATTATCATATCGGCAATTTCTCCTGCACGGTAAAGGGTAGGGTTCTGAGTTGTATAGAGAAACTCGCTGTCAACCGAAGCCATATTGCCTTCCTTCACACGACGCTGAAAGTGCATTCTTCCAACCTGACCGATCACGAAAAGACAGCAGTTTTCAGGATTTTCAGCCTTTTCGATCTCCTGTTCGGTATACTTCATGATATTATGGTTATAGCTTCCGCAGAGTCCCTTATCGCCCGTTATGACGATATATCCCTTCTTACGCTTATCGGCAGGGATATCTGAACGTCTGTCAAAATATTTCTGACGTGTATGCGGTGTATGTTCAAGAACGCTGTCAATGGTTTCCTGAAGCTTATAGAAATACGGTTCTGTAGCCTCAAGCGATTTTCTTGCCTTTTTCAGCTTTGATGACGACATGAGGTACATTGCGTTTGTTATTTTGAGTATCTGCTGAATACTTGCGATCCTTTCACGGATCTCTCTCATATTGGGCATGATATCACCCCTTATTCCTCAAAAGCGGTAAGTATCTTTTCGATACGTTCCATAAGGTCATCGGTAAGGAGCTTGTTTTCTTCAAGTTCCGTGATGATATCCTGACCATAGCTTCTGATGTAAGTCATAAGCTCTGTTCTGTATTCACGAAGTTCCTTCAGCGGAATACCCTTGAAAAATCCGTGCTGTGCCGCATAGAGAAGAATTACCTGTTCATAGTGCGGAAGCGGATTATAAAGCGGCTGTTTCAGGAGTTCTGTAAGCATACGTCCGTGTTCGAGGAGGTCACTTGTAGTCTGATCGAGTTCAGAGGAGAACTGTGTAAATATCTCCATTTCCTTGAACTGTGCAAGGTCTATACGAAGATTTCCTGCGGATTTTTTCATAGCCTTTGTCTGTGCCGCACCGCCTACACGGGATACGGAAAGACCGTAGTTTACGGCAGGACGCAGACCTGAATTGAAAAGCTCACTTTCAAGGAATATCTGACCGTCTGTTATAGAAATAACGTTTGTCGGGATATATGCAGAGATATCGCCTGCGAGAGTTTCTATGATAGGGAGTGCGGTAAGCGAACCGCCGCCGTGTGCGTCATCAAGGTGGCTTGAACGCTCAAGCAGTCTTGAATGCAGATAGAAAACGTCGCCCGGATAAGCCTCACGTCCCGGAGGTCTGTGGAGAAGGAGCGACATTGCACGGTATGCAACGGCGTGTTTTGAGAGGTCATCATATATTATGAGAACATCTCTGCCCTTTTCCATGAAATACTCTGCCATAGCAGTACCGGAATAAGGTGCGATATACTGGAATGGTGCAGGATCACTTGCAGAAGCCGATACAACTACAGAATACTCCATAGCACCGTATTTTTTAAGTGTATTTACAACCTGTGCGACAGTTGATGATTTCTGACCTATAGCAACATAGATACAGATAACGTCCTGTCCCTTCTGGTTGATTATGGTATCAACAGCGATAGAGGTCTTACCTGTCTGTCTGTCGCCTATGATAAGCTCACGCTGACCACGTCCGATAGGGAACATTGAGTCAATGGCGAGAATACCGGTCTGAAGCGGTGTATTTACGGGCTTACGCTCAATAACGCCGGGGGCTTCACGTTCAATTGCGTAATAGTCCTCTGCCTTGATATCGCCAAGACCGTCTATAGGTGAACCAAGAGCGTCAACAACACGTCCGAGAAGCTCGTCGCTTACGCCTACACCTGCACGTTTGCCTGTGCGGACAACAGTTGAACCTTCTGTAAGACCGTGGTCATCGCCAAGCAGAACAACGCCTGCGGACTTTTCCTCAAGATTCTGAACGATACCTCTGATACCTGTTTCAAATTCAACAAGTTCGCCGTACATAACAGCGTTCATGCCGTGAACTCTTGCGATACCGTCGCCAAGACGGGTAATGAAGCCTGTTTCGGTAGCACCGGTCTTAACTTCAAAATCCTTGACTTCAGTTTTGAGAACAGAGATGATATCTCCTGATTTTCCTGATGATTTTTTCTTTTCAGCAGCAACTTCGGCATAGTCTGCGGCTTTATTCTGGAGAGTTTCCTTCATCTGACGCAGACTTGTACGGTAGCTCTTATCGTATTCCACGTCACCTGCGTTAAGGATAAATCCGCCGATAATATCGGGATCATGGCGATATTCGATATCAACATCGTCCTTAACGAACTTCTCCATGATAAACTTTCTAAGGTCAGACTGCTGTGACTCCGTAAGGGGAGTCACATACCTTACAACAGCCTTGATGCTTCCCTGTTTTTCGATAAGGATATCGTTATAATCCTCAAAAACTCCGCCAAGCTTATCAACATTTCCTTCCTTAACGGCATTCATGATAAACTTATGCATATTTTCAGGGAATATTTTTTTGATGATATTTCTTTTTTCGTCCTGAGTTACAAGCGGATTTGCGAGTGTATCGGAAACATCACCGCATTCTGCAAGTATCTTACGGGTTTCGTCCATAGTTTCCTGAGAAATATTGAGGCGGAGAAGTTCTTTTATGTAATCTTTTCCGAAATCGTTCATTTATTGCCGCCCTCCTCCTCGGAAAGGAAATCGTCTACAAGACGGCGGTTCTTTTCGTCGTCCACATTTTCGCCGATAATTTTAGAAGCGGCTTCTATAGCCAGATCAGCAATCTGAGTCTGAGCCTGTCTGAGAACTCTTTTTCTTTCATTTTCAATTGCCTTGTCTGCTTCGGCAACTATCTGGTCTGCTTCCTGCTGAGATTTCTTGATTATGGCAGTTCTTTCAGCCTCTGCGTCATCATGAGCCTTCATAATAATTTTATTGGCTTCTTCCTTTGCCTCACTGATAGAATCAGCGTACTGCTGCTTCAGTTCTTCAGCTTCCTTTTTTGCCTTTTCAGCAGCATCTATATCGTTCTTGATAGAACGTGTGCGGTCGTCCATGATTTTGTTTATAGGCTTGAAAAGGAATATTCTGAGCAGAATGAAAAGCAGAACAACATTGATAACAGGCCATATAAAATTCCAGATGTTAACGTCAAGCATGGTACCCTTTAATGCATCCATGTCACGTCCTCCTTCCTTTTTGCAGGTTTATTTAAGTATGAAGATAATGAGAATTGCTATAACGAAGCCGTAGATAGCCGTTGCTTCTGCAAGGGCTGCTCCGATGATGAGAGCTGTACGGATAGAACCGCCTGCCTCCGGCTGGCGTGCTATTGATTCCACAGCTTTTGATGTTGCAAGACCGATACCTATACCTGCTCCTGCTCCTGTTAATACGGCAAGTGCTGCACCGAGTGCTACTGTACCCATTATAATATACCTCCGTGATTATTTAAGAATGAAGATGATGAGAATTGCTATAACGAAGCCATAAATAGCTGTTGCTTCCGCAAGAGCTGCTCCGATGATAAGTGCTGTACGAATAGAGCCGCCTGCCTCCGGCTGACGTGCTATTGACTCTACAGCTTTTGATGTTGCAAGACCGATGCCTATACCTGCACCTGCTCCTGTTAATACGGCAAGTGCTGCACCAAGTGCTACTGTACCCATAAATTTATCCTCCTGAATAATTATTTGTCAGAACAAGTTAATATTATTGTTCTTCTTCCTCAATAGCCTCTGAAATATAGAGTGATGTGAGGAATACAAATACATATGCCTGTAAAAGACCGTCACCTACATCAAGTATAAGACTGAATGGAAGCGGCAGACCAACAGGGATAAGCATAGTAATAAGTTCCATGATTACAAATGCACCAAGAACATTTCCGAAAAGTCGCATACAAAGTGAAAGCGGCTTAATACCAAGTTCAAGGATATTCATAAATGCCATAAGCGGCATAGGCTCGATGAAGCTGTGAAGCCAGCCTTTTACGCCTTTTTCCTTTATACCGCAGATCTGAACAAGAACTATTGAAATAAGTGCAAGTGCAGCCGTAACGCCGATATCCTTTGTAGGCGGTCTGAAACCGAAAAGTCCCACCATATTTGAAATTCCTATGTAGATAAGCATAGTTTCAAGAATCGGGAGATATTTCTTTCCTTTCGGGCCGAGGGTATCCATGATAAATTTATTCATCCATTCAACAAGTATCTCAGCCAGACACTGTGAACCTGTTGGGATTTTTTTCAGCTTTCTGACAAGCAGTATTGAACCTATCACAAGAACAGCCATGATTCCCCATGTGACAACGCATGATTCAGGCACGGGAATACCTCCGAAAATTGGAATTTCAAATGCTACACGGCATTCAAGTGCCTCCTGAAGTTCTTCTGCAACACTCATATTTTTCACCTTCTCTCCATACAAAATAAAAACGGAGACAGCCTACGGCTAAATCCCCGTTGATTCAGTCAGAATAGCGGTTTTATAACAACTATAATTTGACCATTGGATATAATTAATCCACACTAATATATAATATAACAAATTGCAAACATTGTCAATAGTCTGACGAAAATTTCACACTATTCTCCTTCATTTTCTGCTTCTTCGGCTTTAGAATGTCTGCCGCCGGCAAGATGTATTGCTGAATTGAGCCTTTCAATTGATGATGTATTCAGCTTTGAGGTCAGCCTTACACGGTCAAGGTCACGTTTGAAAGAGTTCAGCTCGCTGGCTATTGTCTTTACAACTTCCTTGTTTTTCTTTTCTTTTTCCTCAAGAATGCTGACGTGCTTAAGAAGTTCGTTCACATTGGCAACAAGACTCTCGTTTATGTCCTCCAACGCACACACACGCTTTATAAGGTCATTCACATTTGCAGCAAGTGCTTCATTTGCAAGATTCTGCCTGTCGCCAAACTCCATAAGCTTTTCGGCTGCTTTAAGAGTATTTATTTTCTCGTGTCCGACAAAGGTCATCATTTTCTCATTTGTTAGCTTTATATCAGACATTTTTTCACCTCTCATTCTGTATATGTTTCCGCCAGTATTCAAGCGTATCTTTAACTGTCTGCTCCATTGATATCTCCGCCTTCCAGCCTGTATCGCCGTATATCTTTGATATATCCGGTTCTATCAGCGGTATGTCAGAGGCTCTCATTCTTGATTTATCCTGTGTTACTTCTATTCTGCATTCTGCAAAGCTCAGGGCTGTTTCAAGAATAAAGCTTATCTTAACAGCCTTTCCACGTCCAACATTATAAGTTTCTCCGCCTCTGCCCTTTTCCGCAAGCAGTCTGTAAGCCCTGACAACATCTCGGACATCTGTGAAATCACGCATTGCATCAAGATTGCCTACAGACATTACAGGCTCTTTCATTCCTTTTTCAATTTCTGCTATCTGACGGCAGAAATCAGAGATTACGAATATACTTGACTGTTCGGGGCCTGAATGGTTAAATGCTCTTACCATTACTATGTCCATGCCGTATGCCCTTGCATATATCTCACCAAGCATTCCCTGACAGGCTTTTGTTGCGGCATATACATTTCCGGGACGCAGAACCTCGGTTTCCTTCAGCGGACAGGCTCCTTCATTTATGAAGCCGTATTCCTCGCCCGAACCGATAAGAACCACTCTTGTTTCCTTCTTTCCGTATTCACGGACTGCCTCAAGGACATTTATAGTTCCCACAACATTTATTTCAGCGGTAAGCTGCGGCTTTTTCCATGATACCGCTACCGAACTCTGTGCCGCAAGATGATAGACCACATCGGGTTTGACTTCATTCAGGAGAGTAAGTATATCTTCGCTTTTCAGTATGTCAAGTTTATGAACGGAACAGTTTTCGGATATTTCTTCCTGCGGCAGACAGGTTGCATGAACATCATGTCCGTTCTCACTTAGTTCCCTTATAAGATAGCCGCCGACAAATCCTGCCGCACCGATTACCAAAGCTTTCATACATTCTCCTCCTCTCCTGCAAGCACACAGTAAAGCTTCCTTATTACATCTTTTTCGCAAAATTCTGCTCTAACTCTTTCAAAAGCCGCTTTTCCGTATTCTTCACGGAGTTTTTCGTCACCTGCCAGCAGATTCACAGCCGCCGCAAGTTCGTCCGCATCGCCTGCCTCAACTGTCAGACCTGTTTTGCCGTGAACCGAAACATACGGAACTCCCGAAGGAAGATTCGTATTTATCACAGGCTTTCCGTATACCATCGCTTCAAGCTGGACTATTCCGAATGCCTCGCTTTTGGCAACTGACGGCAATACAAAAATATCACAGTCTGCATACGCCTGTCTTAACTGTTCTTCGGGCAGAAATCCGAGAAAATGAACTCTTTCTTCAAGTCCGTGCAGAGCAGTATATTCTTTAAGTTCAGATTCAAGTGTACCCGTACCGGCAATGAAAAGCTCGCAGTTACGAGTTTTTCTGAAAGCCTTCAGCAGAACGTCAACGCCTTTATAGTAGACCAGTCTGCCCGTAAAGAAAACCTTCACACTCTTTTTATCGGTGCATTTTTCGGTCAGGAAGGGAACACGGCTGATTTTCAGATATTCCTTAATATCCAGACCATAAGGCACTGTTCGGCACTTTCTGCTGTATTCAGGCAGGTAATCCGAACCCCTGACATGACCTTCCGTAGCCGTAACTATGCAGTCTGCACGGCGGAGAAGATAATTCATGAACGGCTTATAAAAAAGCATGAGTTTTTTCTGCTTTACTATATCGCTGTGCCACGACACAACTACACGCCCTTTGAAGCCCGAAAGCAAAAGTGCCGCATCAGCAAGCGGAAACGGAACGTGTATATGGACAACATCAGCTTTTTTCGCTATTTTTCGGAATTTCCTGATGAAAGACAGTGAAAGCGGACAGGAAAAATACGTTCCTAAGCTTCCGGCACGGGTAAGCTTCACACCGTTAAGATTTTCACGGACTGTACCGCCTCTGCCGTCACGGCATACAAGCGTTCTTACACTTACGCCGCTGATTTCACCAAGTTCCTCGGAATATTGCTTTACAAGAGTTTCAATACCTCCCGTATGCGGGAAGTAAGCCTTATTAACCTCTAAAATACGCAGTTTTCTGCTCATCTGAACTTATTTTATGCCTCTGTCTTTCATATAGTTGATGGTATAATCGCTGAGATTCAGACCTGCCTTCTTTGCAAGTGCTGACATCTCAATGGTTTTCTTTTTCAGTTTCTCGTTGGTATCAAGTGTATCATTCTGAAGATTCTCCAGAAATTCAGGGAAATACCTTTCAAACTCCAGCTTGAACTCCTCCTCGGGTGTAAGCTCAAAAAAATTCTCGCTCATTTACAACAACTCCTTATACACATTATATAAAATTTCGGCAGACCTCTGCCATGTAAATTTTTCTGCACGTTTTATTCCTTTAAGGCTCAATTCTTTACGAAGTTTGCTGTCTGAACAAAGCCTGTAAAGTCCGTTTGCAATACTTTTTACCGAATATGCATCACATATCACTGCACAATCGCCTGTTACCTCCGGAAGTGACGCTTCTGAGGAGGTAAGTACGGGTACGCCGCAAGCCATAGCCTCAAGGGGCGGCATACCGAATCCTTCGTAGATTGACGGGAAAACAAATGCCAAAGCTCCGCACATAAGCGGTGTAAGGTCATCTGACGGAACATATTCCGTAAACAGCACCTTTTTTTCAAGTTCCATTGCTTTAACACGGCTGTATATACCGTCATTCAGCCAGCCCTTTCCGCCTGCAAGCACAAGCAGCGGTACTTTTTCGCCAAGCTTGTCCGCAAGATGACCATAGGCTGTTATAAGACGTTCAAGATTTTTTCTCGGCTCAATAGTACCGAGGTATAAGAAATATTCGCCTTCTATTCCAAGTGAATGCTTTACTTCGCTGATACGCTGACTGTCCCTGCACGGTCTGAACCTTTCAAGGTCAGTTCCGCATGGCACTACCCTTATCTTTTTTTCATGCTGTGGAAAGTATTTTATAATTTCCGATTTTGAAAATTCAGAATCGGTCACTATGATATCCGCACGCTTCATAGAGCGTTTCAGCCCTGTATTCAGCATAAAGCGTGTGCGTCCCCTCACAGTTTCGGGGAAAGCCTTGTAGACCATATCGTGAACCGTTACCACCTTTTTTCCGTGGACAAAAGGCGGCACGATATAGTTGAAAAAGTGCGTGATATCAGCTTTTTTCCCAAAAAATGCGGAATACGGCACAGGAAAAAATGTACTTGCGGCACGGTAAATGTAGCCTGAAAAATCAGAACAGTTGAGCTTTATGCGTTTTCCTGCCAGTTTTTTCACACGATTTATGCGTTCCTTGTCACCGCTTGAAAAAAAGCTGTATTCGTAGGAATTTTCGGGATGGAGTTCGGCAAGAGCCTGTGTCTGACCGACCTCACACCAGCCTATTCCCGTAATTTTTTCGTTTGATATCGGTACGGCATCAAAAGTTATCTTCAAGCCGTCACCTCCGTTCAGTTTCATTGTCATGTCTAATTTTATTCTTCTTTACTTTTTTGTGACCGTATTTACGGCAGGTCATTATCTGCATTCCTACGCCTGTGAACACAATTACTAATACAATTATTGCGATAATACCCAGAAAAGACAGATTCAGAGGCTTCTGCATGACAACGCAGTATGACCAGTGCGAAAAAAGAACATTTGGCAGTATCAGAAGTGTATCAAGTGTCAGCGTCAATTCGTTTTTGAACAGAATCTCGCCGTCTTCGCTTAAATCCAGTCCCGTTTTTAACTTTTTGATACAATGCTCGGCGAAAGCGATTCCGGCTGTCATTAAACCTCCGATTATATGAGGATAAAAACCGTAGAATTTTGAAGCAACAACATCAAAGTTCCCGTTACCGTCAAAGTGAATCCCTGTCTCATCGGGAAGCCCCTTCAATTTGATAAGAAAGAAAACAAGGCTTGCCGCAAACAGGCATATATCAAATGAAAAGAGTATGCGGTGTAACAGGTCATATCCTTTTTTAGGTAAAACGAAAATGCCCATTATTGATTTTTGTTTTTCTTTCATTGTCTTCACACCATCCGATACCCCTTAATTTTTTCGCCGCATACAGAGTTTTTTTTCAAATGCAGTACTTCATTCCGTTCAGCTAAGGAAGGTGTGCTTTTTCACTTCCTGTTCAAGCTTTTCAAAAGCCGCCTCTGTATCTGTAACAGAGTAACCACGCATTAAAACAAACATTTTTCTTATAGGAGCAGAGTGTATCTTTTCAAGTTCGGCATTTACTCTTGCCCATGAAAGACTGTTTTTTTCAAGAAGAACTATCAGTGATTTATATGCATCTATTTTTCTCATGACGTCTTTTTTGTTATAGCCGCCCCATACGGTATGCAGATTACCGATATCCATAATTTCCTGCTCCTCCTTTACCGTCAGCGTTTGCTTATTTCTTCTTTAATTCCGTTTTCAATACCTTCAATAATCATCTCAAAATCACGCTCCATGATACCGCTTGGTGCTAAAAACCTTTCGTCGGCATTTTGTTCAGCGGCATAGAACGTATTTTGGCAATTTCATTTTCTATTGCTCCACCAATTAAGTCTTGAATATTTTATGCGAAGTAATGAAGGAGAAAGTCAAGAAAGAAAAACGCAGGAATACCGGTCTGTCGGTCAGCCTCTCTGTCAGCTTCGCTGACACCTCTCCCACAGGGAGAGACCTCGTATTTCAAGGGCAACACCGCACAAAGCACAACCTACGACTTTGTACGTCATAAACTTGTATCTTTTCCGTCATCTTGCACAGAAATTCTTTGCCATACGACAGTATGCCTGCAAAATTTCTGTACAATCTGACGAAAAATCTAACTGCGTTTCTGCCGCACAATCTTTGTGCGGT
>JAZQND010000194.1:0-6547 GCA_045627145.1 Ruminococcus sp.
TAAATGATAATTTTGGTCATATTGAGGGCGACAACGCTATAACAGTAGCCGCAAATGCTATGAATACCTGTTGTAAAAACGGCGAAATGTGTTCAAGAACAGGCGGCGATGAGTTTGCAGTTATCGGGGTAGGCGATTATAACGACGAGATAGTTGATGCATACCTGAATCATATCAGAGAATTTTGCGAAAGATACAACTCTTTTTCTGATAAGGATTACAGTGTTGGAGTAAGTCTTGGAGCGTATTATGCCGTTCCCGGAAGAAATGACACAATAGAAAATTTCTATAATATTGCAGATGAAAAAATGTATGAGGATAAAACAAAACGCAAAATGAACAGACGTTAAGGCAACACAGCACAAAGCCTTCAAGATTTGTTTTGTGCGGTGTTGGATTGTAAAAAGGCTTCGTAATCATTTACGAAGCCGATTTTATGCAAAAACATAATCAAGAGGTAGAAAATATGTATAAAAATCTTTATGATGTATGCGGAACAAAAATAAATGTGTATTCTGAAGGAGAGGGCAAATACACAATTATTTTTATGGCAGGCTCGGGAATTACTTCGCCTGTCCTTGAATACAGGTCACTTTATACGAAGATGACCGATTTATACCGCATTGCTGTGGTTGAGAAGCCGGGTTACGGCTACAGCGGAAAAATGACAAGCAAACGTAAGGTGAAAAACATTGTTTCTGAATATCGTCAGGCACTCAAAGCCGCAGGCATACAGCCGCCGTATATTCTTGCTCCGCATTCATATTCGGGTTTGGAGGCTGTATGGTGGGCGAATACCTATCCCGATGAAGTTTCAGCAATTCTTGGAATAGATATGGTTTTTCCAAATATGGCTCTTGCACAGGCAAAGGAAATTCCGGAGCATAAAAAACAGCAGATGGTTCAGAAGAATCGTCAGCTTCTTATTAAAGTTGCTCAACAGGGAATCATGTCAAAAATTTTAAAAAGTCAAACCATCAATGCCTCAAATCTTATGACTATGGATTATCTTTCTTCAAAAGAAAAAGATGAGTATAAGAAGCTTTATTATAAAAATCTACTTAACGATGAGTATTCAAATGAATCAATTCTTGCTACGGATAATGCAATAAAAGCTTTTGACAGCGGTTATATAAGCTGTCCTGCGTGTTTCTATATAAGCAGTATGAAGTCTCCGGTAAAGGCTATGAGCTGGCAGGATGCAGGAAAACAGTATGCTACACGCTGCGGCGGAGAATATTTCATTACAGAGTCCGACCACTTCATGTATACTGCTATTCCGGACGAAATGGCTGCAACCTTTAAATCTTTCCTGAAAAACAAGCTTGATTGATTATTTGCTAAAGGACATCTTTATAAGAAAAACAGGCTTTTAGATATGCCCTGAAGAATATATTTGTGAAATGTTTGGTCAACCTATTGACATAATATCTGAAATATGATAAAATAAAGAAAATTGCAAAAGAAGCTTCGGTTTCAGAGCAAGATTTTTGACCACTATAGGCTTCGCCTGTAGTCAAGGCCATACGGACAGCCGTGGTCAAATGCCGACTTCCGATTTTTCGGTTGGCAACTTCTGTTGCCTTATTGATTTCTATATTTTTTTATAAGTTTCGTCAGCTTGTGAAAGGTCAATAAGAGTAGTAAAAGGTATCTTTGCTTATATAGACTCTGAACCCATGTGTGAAGTTTCTTTTCTGCTATGTTTTGGGTATTCTGTGCACACAACAGCCGAGAGCTTTTGTGTGCTTTTTTGTTTGAGGTGTTTTATGGAAAATAAATTAAAGCTCTACGGCTTCAATAATCTTACCAAGTCCCTTAGCTTCAATATATATGATGTGTGCTACGCTAAAACCCCGAAAGCACAGCTTGATTACATTGCTTATGTTGATGAAGTATATAATTCCGAGCGTATTACCGATATCATGACTCATGTTACTGAAATGATAGGAGCTCAGGTATTAAGTATTTCCCGTCAGGACTACGATCCGCAGGGAGCTTCTGCAACCTTTCTTATCGCAGATGATACCATGATACCTTCAGGCGGAAATGAAATAGTAGCTCATCTTGATAAAAGTCATGTAACCGTTCATACTTATCCTGAATATCATCCCGATACAAGTATCGCAACTTTCAGAGTGGATATTGACGTTGCGACCTGCGGAAAAATTACTCCGCTGACTGCTCTTGATTACCTCATAGGCAGTTTCGATTCGGATATTATCACAATGGATTACAGAGTTCGTGGCTTTACAAGAAATCTTTCCGGCGAAAAGCTCTTTATTGACCATAATATTACATCTATTCAGAATTATATTGATGAAGCTGTTCTTGATAAATATGATGCTGTTGATATTAATGTATATCAGGCTAATATGTTCCATACAAAAATGCTTATCAAGGAAATCGAACTTCAGAATTATCTTTTCAATACAGATGTAAGAGAACTTTCCCCAAGAAGCCGCCTTGATATCACAAATGCACTTACTAAAGAAATGATAGAAATTTTCAGCGGAAGGAATGTGTTTGAAAATGGCTGAACTTTCACAGGTAAATGCTCCGATATATGAAGCACTAAGAAGATTCAGACGAATGCGTGTCGTGCCGTTTGATGTTCCGGGACATAAAAGAGGCCGTGGAAATATGGAGCTTACCGAGTTTCTCGGTGAGGACTGCATGAGCGTTGACGTTAATTCAATGAAGCCGCTTGATAATCTCTGTCACCCGGTTTCGGTTATCAAAGATGCTGAAATGCTTGCGGCAGAAGCTTTTGGTGCGGCAAATGCATTTTTTATGGTTGGCGGTACAACATCTGCCGTTCAAAGTATGATAATGTATGCCTGCAAAAGCGGCGAAAAAATCATCATGCCAAGAAATGTCCACAGAAGTGCCATAAATGCTCTTATTTTAACAGGTGCTGTTCCTGTATACGTTAATCCTGAAGTTAACAATCAGCTTGGCATAGCACTTGGAATGTCCGTTGCGCAGGTTGAAAAGGCTATTCTTGAAAATCCTGATGCAAAGGCGATAATGGTAAATAATCCAACATATTACGGTATCTGCTCCAATTTGAAAAAAATTACCGAGCTTGCTCATGCTCACGGTATGCTGGTGCTTGTTGACGAGGCTCATGGCACTCACTTCTATTTCGGTGAAAACTTCCCGATAACAGCTATGGCGGCAGGTGCAGACTGTGCTTCCGTTAGTATGCATAAATCCGGCGGAAGCCTTACGCAGAGTTCATTTCTGCTTCTTGGAAGCGGAGTGAATGCCGATTATATGCGTCAGGTAATAAACCTTACCCAGACCACAAGCGGTTCTTATCTTCTGCTTTCAAGCCTTGATATATCAAGGAAAAGACTTGCCCTCAGCGGACGTGAGATATTTGCCAGAACAGTTGAACTTGCAGAGTATGCAAGGAGTGAAATAAACGCTATAGGCGGATATTATGCATATTCCCGTGAACTTGTCAACGGCGACAGTATCTATGATTTTGACGTTTCAAAGTTAAGTATCTATACTCTGCCTATAGGACTTGCAGGTATCGAGGTTTACGATTTGCTTCGTGATGAATACGATATCCAGATAGAATTCGGTGATATAGGAAATATTCTTGCCTATATTTCAGTAGGCGACAGACCTCGTGATATTGAACGCCTGATAAGTGCATTAGCAGAAATAAAACGCAGATTCGGAAAATCAGAAACGGGTATGCTCACACAGGAATACATTAACCCTGTGGTTGCGGAAAGACCACGCAAGGCTTTCTATGCAGATAAAAAGTCACTTCCGCTTGATGAAGCGGCTGGTCATGTATGCAGTGAATTTGTAATGTGCTATCCTCCGGGAATACCGATACTTGCACCGGGAGAACTGATCACTCCTGAAATCATTGATTACATAAGATATGCCAAGGGGAAGGGCTGTCAGATGACCGGAACCGAGGACATTAATATTGAAAGACTGAATGTTATTTGTTAAGGCAATACTGCACTGCACATGGAGTGTGCGGTAATAAAGCGGAAAAATGAAAGGAAATTAAATATTATATGAGAAAAATAGGATTGCAGATGAATATTTTTATGGGTGTAACCATCAGTTTTTTTCTCTCGCTTATAGGTAATATTACTTCAGGTCACTTTACATTCAGCGGATTTCTGATAAGCTTTGTCGTCAGCACTATTCTCAGCTTTGTTATAGGATTTATTGTTCCAATCAAAAAGGTATCTGATAATGCCTGTCAGAAGGTGGGCGTTGACGAAAAATCGCTGGCAGGAAGGGGACTTTCTGCTCTTATTTCGGATATTGTTTATACTCCGATAATAACTTTTGCAATGATACTTGTTTCATATATCAATGCATCAGCACACGGCGGAAATATGCCGTTTGTTCCTGCCCTTGCAAAGGGAATGATAATAAGCCTTCTTGCAAGCTATGTTATTATTTTTATAATAACTCCCATAATTCTTAATTTTGTTTTAAAGCTTAATAATAAAATTTGAAATATTGCAGCACCGTACAAAGATTGTGCGGCAGAAACGCAGTCAGATTATTCATCAGAAGGTGGTATTTCAGAAAAACACAATGCAAATTATTACAAAGGGGCGATAAATAATGGAGTTATGGTTTACAGAACGTCACACTCCAAATGTCAATTTTTCAATTAAGGTTGACCATCAGCTATACAGCGGAAACAGCGAGTTTCAGCGTATCGACGTTTTTGACTCGAAAGAGTTCGGACGTTTCCTTACCCTCGACGGCTATATGATGCTCACAGAAAAAGACGAGTTCATTTACCATGAGATGATAACTCATGTTCCTATGGCGGTTCATCCTAATCCGAAGAATATTCTTGTTATCGGTGCAGGCGACGGCGGCGTTGTGCGTGAACTGACACGTTATCCTTCGGTTGAAAGCATTGACCTCGTTGAGATAGACGAGCTTGTTGTTGAAGTGTGCAAAAAGTATCTCCCGACCACCGCCTGCCGTTTCGGTGATCCGAGAGTAAATGTATTTTTTGAGGACGGCGTTAAATTTATCAGAAGATGTGAAGATATGTATGACGTTATTATCGTTGATTCAACCGATCCTTTCGGGCCGGGAGAAGGACTTTTCACAAAAGAGTTTTACGGAAGCTGTTTTAAGGCTCTCCGTGATGACGGAATAATGGTCAATCAGCATGAAAGTCCGTTTTATGATGAAGATGCAGCGGCAATGCAGCGTTCACATAAGCGGATAGTTGAAAGCTTCCCGATAAGCAAGGTGTATCAGGCACATATACCTACTTATCCTTCGGGACACTGGCTTTTTGGCTTTGCTTCCAAAAAGTATCACCCGACAAATGATTATAACGGTACAAAATGGAATATGCTGGGGATAAAAACAAAATATTACAATCCTCGGCTTCATGTCGGAGCATTTGCTTTGCCAAACTATGTAGAGGAGTTATTGAGAGATGTTGAATAAAAATATACAGACATTTATCGCTTGTGACAGCGAATATGAAGAATCGGATATCGTACTTTTCGGTGCAGGTTTCGACGGAACAACAAGCTTCCGTCCCGGAACAAGATTTGCACCATCAGCTATCAGAAATGAAAGCTTCGGAATTGAAACCTACAGTCCATATCAGGATAAGGATATGCTTGATTACAGCTATTTCGACAGCGGTGACCTTGAACTGCCTTTCGGAAGCACAAGCCGTACTATCGCAGATATTGCCACAAGAAGCGACAAAATACTGAAAGACGGAAAAATTCCGTTTCTGATAGGCGGTGAACACCTTGTTACTTTTGGTTCGGTCATGGCAGTAAAGGAAAAGTTTGATGAGCTTTATATAATTCATTTTGATGCCCATGCAGACCTGCGTAATGACTATCTCGGACAAAAGCTTTCTCATGCCTGCGTTATGCGTCGCTGTCATGAGCTTGTCGGTGATGGTCACATATTCCAGTTCGGAATAAGAAGCGGTGACCGTGATGAATTTGTCTTTGCTGAAAAGCACACAGAAATGAATAAATTCTCCTTTAGCAACATTGAAAGTACGGTTGCTAAATTAAGAGGCAAAAATGTATACTTTACACTTGACCTTGATGTGCTTGATCCGTCAGTTTTCCCCGGCACAGGTACTCCTGAGGCAGGCGGCGTGAATTTTGATGAACTGCGTAAGGCGGTAACAATGGTTTGCAGTCAGCTTGACATCGTAGGCTGTGACGTGAATGAGCTTAGTCCCGTTTACGACCAAAGCGGAGTTTCAACGGCTGTAGCCTGCAAAATAATCAGAGAAATGCTTCTGGCTATGTCATAATATTATTTGGGAGTTTTATTATGAAAGGTTATATTGCTCCAACAACTAAATCTTGAATTTTTCTGCTTGTCCTGAAGAAGAAATTCTACGTCAGAAAAACTTGAAATACGAGGTCTCTCCCTGTGGGAGAGGTGTCAGCGAAGCTGACAGAGAGGCTGACCGACAGACCGGTATTTCTGCGGCTTTCTTCCTTGACTTTCTCCTTCATTACTTCGCATAAATTATTCAAGATTTAATTGG
>JAZQND010000195.1:0-6868 GCA_045627145.1 Ruminococcus sp.
TACACAGACAAAAAAATATTGTGATGTAATAAAAAAATTGTCTGCGATTATAAATTTATATTGAATTTTTGTATATTGTTGACAATTAACGCATGATGTAATATAATATTCTTAATAGTATTGCTATTAAAGTCAGCAAAAGATGCTGACGCATCTGTTCTTGTTTTTCGGAATAAATAAGGACAATTCAAATTGAAAGAAGGTTCATTTTTATGATTATTGGAACAACTAAAGAACTTAAAAACCATGAGTATCGTGTAGGACTTACACCTGATAACGTTGTTACTTATGTAAGCCATGGACATACAGTACTTGTTGAAAAAGATGCAGGTCTTGGTGCAGGGTTTGAAAACAGTGACTATGAAAAGGCTGGTGCTTCTATAATTGAAACTGCTGCCGAGGTTTTTGCAAAGGCTGATATGATAGTAAAGGTTAAAGAGCCGGAGGAATGTGAATACGATTATTTCAGAGAAGGTCAGATACTCTATACTTACCTTCACCTTGCTGCAAATCCTAAGCTTGCAAAGGTTCTTATGGAAAAAAAGGTAAAGGCTGTTGCTTTTGAAACAATTAAGGATTCTGCCGGAAATCTTCCTTGTTTAAGACCTATGTCACAAATCGCAGGTCGTCTTTCCATTCAGGAAGGTGCTAAGTATCTTGAAAAGGAATATGGCGGACGTGGTATTCTTCTTGGCGGCGTTCCGGGTGTTGAAAGAGGTAAGATAGTTATTATCGGTGGCGGTGTTGCAGGTACTTATGCTGCAAAGGCTGCTGTCGGAATTGATGCACAGGTTACTCTCCTTGACGTAAATCCAAATCGTCTTGCTTATCTTGAGGACATTTTCGGTGCCTCTGTTACTACACTTTACTCTACAGAAGCTAATATCCGCAAGGCTCTTTCAGAAGCTGATGTTGTTATCGGCTCTGTACTTATCCCCGGCGGCTCAACTCCAAAGCTTGTAAGAAGGGAACACCTCAAGCTCATGAAGAAGGGGGCGGTTATCGTTGATATCGCTATTGACCAGGGCGGATGCTGTGAGTCTTCACACGTTACAGTTCATGATGATCCTATCTTTATTGAAGAAGGCATTGTTCACTACTGTGTTGGCAATATGCCCGGTGCAGTTCCTCATACTTCAACAATTGCTCTTGCAAATGCTACTATCAGATACGGTGTAAGCATTGCTGACAACGGACTTGAAAAGGCTGTTGAACTTGATGCAGGTCTTGCAAGCGGTGTAAATATCTATAATGGTAAGTGTGTAAACAAGAATGTTGCTGAAAGTCTTGGACTTGAACTTTCTGCAATTTGCTGATTAATTATCTGAATATGAGCAGTTTCCGATTTTTCGGGAACTGCTTTTTATTTTGGGGTAAATGTGATACATTTCTTCATATTTTCCACCTTTTTCTGTGTTTTTTACACTTACAAATTAAAATTTTTATGGTATAATAAATAAAATGGCATTTAATTTACATTATCAAAAGTCCTTGCAGATATGCAAACTATCCGGTTTGCTCCCTGCATATCAGGTAATTATACCATAAATTGAAGGTTTTATGGTATGATTTGATTAATACCGCAGTTTTGCGGAACAAGGAGGTTTATAATTGTGAGAAAATCCGGAAAAATGAAAACTGCCGCCGGTATTGCGGCAAGTACACTGCTCCTTTCTGCCGCTGTTTTGCCGACAGAACTGCTTCTTGCAAATGCCGATGAGGAGTATATCTTCCACGATACCTTTGAAGGCTCAGATAATGACTGGTCAGGCAGAGGTGCGGCTAAAGTGACTTCAAGCTCCGAAGCTTACAGCGGAAGTGGTGCTATTCTTGTATCAGGCAGGACTGATACATGGAATGGAGCTCAGAAAACTCTCAGTTCATCGGATTTCAAAGCGGGGGAGGAGTATAGTTTCAGCGTTTATGTAAACTACTCTGCCTCAAAATCACAGAACATCATGCTTTCTTTGCAGTATACCGACGGAAGCGGTGAAACAAAGTATGATCATCTTGCACAGACTGAATCAATTTCAGGAGGATTCGTTCAGCTTGCAAATAAGAATTACAAGATACCGTCAGATGCATCCGATATGATGCTCTATGTTGAAACTGAGGGTGGAACAGGTGACCTTATCATTGATGATGTTATTGCCGCCGCCGCAGGTACAGATATAAGCATAAAGGGTGTCGCACCGCCTGTTCTTGGTGATATAAGCAGAAACGGCATTATTGATTCTATGGACGTTGCTCTTTCCAAAAAAGGCGTGATTGAAGGAATTACGGATAAGACAGCTTTAAAATTAGCTGATGTTAATCAGGATAAACAGTTTAATATTTCAGATACAGTGCTTTTACAGGAGTTTGTTCTCGGAAAGATAACAGAATTTCCGAAGGTTGAACCGCCTGAGCCTGTTGCAGGTGAACGCCTTTACAGTACTGCTGAGTTTACAGAGATGATTGCAGGTCAGGTTAAGATGAGCGAACCTCTTGACTCACATAACGAGAGAAACGGTGTTAAGTACGGTGAAATCAAGAAAGGCTCTTACTACTCTACAACCTGCAACCGTGAAAAACCTTACTATGTTCTTCTTCCTGCCGATTATGATGAGAGCAAGACCTATCCTGTTCTCTATGTAATGCACGGATACTGGGAAAATGAAAAGCGTATGATTACCGAAGGAAACGGAACAATGTATACTCGCCAGATAATCGGAAATGCGATTGCTGACGGCGAAGCAAAGGACATGATAGTTGTATTCCCGTATATCTATTCAAGTGCTACGCAGGCAGAATGCAGTGGAATGGACGACGCAAATAATGCCGCTTACGATAACTTTATCAATGACCTCACAAAAGATCTTATGCCGCATATCGAGGAAAATTACAGTATCAAGACAGGCAGGGAAAATACCGCTATCACAGGCTTCTCAATGGGCGGACGTGAATCGCTTCAGATTGGTATGCAAAGACCTGACCTCTTTGGATACGTTGGAGCAATTTGTCCTGCCCCCGGCGTTATGGGAGATTTCAAATGGAAAAACGAAGATGAAACCCCGTATCTCCTGTTTATCACCGCAGGAAGTGACGATTCAGTTGTTTACACAACCCCTAACGGATATCACGAAAACTTTACAAAGAATGGAGTTCCGCACGTTTGGCACTATGTTCAGGGCGGTGCTCACGGTGACAATTCAATTCATCCTCATCTTTACAATTTCGTCAGAGCAGTTTTCCAGGCTACAACATAATTCAAATGCAAAACCGCACAAACCGATTTGTTTCGGTCTGTGCGGTTATTTTTATGATATGGTCACAGCATTCAGTATGCGGTGTTCGGCTTCTGAAAAGTCATTGACTGTTGAGGAATAAAGTGTCAGGAGCTGTTCTCCGCTGTGAACTTCATCACCTGTTTCACGTTCAAGAACAATTCCGGCGGACATATCTATCTCTGCATCCTTTACGGCACGTCCTGCACCGAGTATCAGCGATGTCATGCCGATTTCCTCACTGTCCATTCTTGTGATGCAGCCGCTTTTGTCTGCGAAAACCTTGTGGGCATACAAAGGCTGCGGAAGCAGTGAGATGTCCTCTGTTATTTGGGGATTTCCACCATGTAATTCAATTGTCTTGGCGAAAATTTCAAGGGCTTTTCCGCATTCTATTGCAGATTCGGCAAGTTTTCGGCATTCTTCGTCAGTTCCTCTGCCTGCAAGACGGAGCATTTCGGCTGAAAGCTGAATGCAGAGTTCGTAAAGTCTGCCTTTGGATTTGCCCTGCAATATCTCAACGGCTTCCTTGACTTCAAGTGCATTGCCGATATTTTTTCCAAGCGGAATGTTCATGTCCGTCACCATTGCACTGCATTTTTTTCCTGCCGCTTTACCGACGGATACCATGATATCAGCAAGTTTTTGTGCGTCTTCAATGGTTTTCATGAATGCTCCCGAACCGTATTTCACATCAAGCAAAAGGCAGTCAGCGTTCATGGCAAGCTTTTTGCTCATAATGCTTGCACAAATAAGAGGGATGCTGTCAACTGTTCCCGTTGCATTTCGCAGAGCATAAAGCTTTTTATCTGCAGGACACAAACTACCGCTTTGGGAAACTATGGAAAAACCGGTTTGATTTACAATATTGACAAATTCGCTGAACGGCAGGTCAACACGATATCCGCTGATACTTTCAAACTTGTCAATCGTGCCGCCGGTGTGACCAAGTCCACGACCTGACATTTTGGGTACAAATATGCCGCAAGAAGCCGCAGTCGGACCGATTATAAGGCTTGTTTTGTCACCGACACCGCCTGTGCTGTGCTTATCAACTGTTATGCCGTTTATTGAGCTTAAATCAAGAATATCACCTGAATTTTTCATGGCTTCTGTAAGAGCGAATGTTTCGTAATCGGTCAGGGAATTGAGGCAGACCGCCATAAGCCATGCAGAAACCTGATAATCGGGGATATTTCCGCTTGTATATTCGGTAATGAACCATGATATTTCAGCGGCAGAGAGTGGTATGCTGCGTTTGGTTTTATTAATAATGTCACAAGCATTCATAATAGTGACCTCCATATATCGCTTCCAAATTCAAATCGGGGTGATCAATAACAAAATATGGTAACATCATAAAACCATGATGTTACCTATATTATACCATAATATTATCTGAATGTCAATTGCTATGGTTGAAAATGCACATAAATTAGTGGATGACCTTATTCAGCAAGTCCTTCAGAAATGCCCATAAGTACGATACCAAGAATTACTGCCGCTACTGATAGCTTTTGCGAGGCGGTAAGCTTTTCTTTGAGAAAAATTCTTGAAAGGATGAGTGAAACTATGCAGTAAGAGGAAACCATAGGTGCGGCGACTGCTCCGTTTCCGCTTAGGGCATAGACGTATGTGAACTGTCCGGCAGTTTCGAAAAACGCAGCAGCTCCACGGTCAATCTGTGCTGATGGTTTGATTTTTTCACCTTTGATTTTAAGAAAAATGAAAATACAAACAGCGGCGATAAGGAAAGTAAGCTCATAAGAGGTATTAGCAACGTTTTCAAAAGTACTTTCGGTTACATTTTTCAGTGGAGTAGACTGAAAATCGTCAAGATAATAGGCATCGAAGAAAGTACCAAGTGCATCTATAATGCAGTAAAGAATAGGGATAATGAAAGCTTTGAAACCGGTTCTGTATTTTTTATCAGAAGAAATTACAGGCTGTTTATCGGCTTTTTTCTCAATAATGCCAAGAGCAAGGATACCTGCACAAATAAAAACAGTTCCGATTGCAGAAAGACCATCCATAGTCTGACGAAGAATTATCAGGCAGAGAATTGCAGTAACAGCACCTGATGAATTTTGTACAGGAGAAGAAATTGAAAGTTCAAGATAACGAAGTCCAAAATACCCGACTGCCATTGATAAAATGTACATAAGTGAAACAGGCAGATAAATCAGAATATTGATTGGAGCGTAGTTCATATTGTTTGTGAGGAGCATGAAAACTGCGTGAATGCCCATGACCAGACCAACCATCATTGCAGTTTTCAGGTGACTGTATTTGTCTGATTCATCAGCACCACGCTTGTAAAAGAGGTCGGCAGAACCCCATGCGATAGTAGTAATAAGTGCAAAAAGAAACCACATTAAAAAATATCCTCCTTATAAACCCTGGGCAGCACAGCAAAAAACGTTTGATGACTTAGCACTGTGCAGTTTCAAAGTTCAAAAATGCTATGAATATATAATATTATAAAATTTAATGGTTGTAAAGGCTTTTCTGAAAAAATAATTTTTTTACTTGAAAAATATCATTCACAGTTTTGCAGAATGTTGCTTTTGTACAATGAATGCGGATTGATGATTATGAATTTTGTGAATACACACAATTTGATGGAAAGATATTGACAAATATATCGAGGTGTGATATACTGTATTGCAGTGGGATACATCACACTGCGATACATCTTGATGCAATACATTTCGCCGCAATGTATCATGCTACAATATATAGGAAGGAATTGGTGATATGACTGATAAAATCAGACGAGTTTATATACCGATGACCGAAACGGGTTTCTATATACTGTTTTGTTTGCAGGAAGAACAGCACGGTTACAGTATAACTCAAAAAGTTAAGGAAATGACTGACGGAGAAGTTGTGATAAGTCCGGGAACTATGTACGGCAGCCTTTCCAAAATGGAAAAAGACGGACTTATTGTTTTCGTCCGTGAGATGGAAAAACGAAAGCTGTATATCATAACGTCTCTCGGCAAAGAAGTGCTTGATATTGAAATCAACAGAATTAAACGTGTTTACAGAAATATAGGGGGGAATATTTATGAGTAAAGTTAAAAAATATTTTAAATATTTTACGTTGTTTGACTATGACAAAGAGGAAAAATGGCTTCGTGAAATGAGCAATAAAGGATGGAAATTAAGAAATTATACATTTATTTATACATTTGATAAATGTGAGCCGTCTGATACTGTTTACAAGCTCGATTTTCAGGCAATTGATTGTGACAAAGAATCTTATGTTTCATTGTTCAGAGATTATGGCTGGGAATATGTATGCGAGTATAATAATTATGTTTATTTCCGTACAGAAGCTAAAAAATATGTTAACAATAATGAAAAGAATGATATATTCAGCGATAACCAGTCAAAGCTTGATATGATGAAAAAAATAGTAAAGTTTAAGCTTATACCGCTGCTCCTGTGCTTTATAGGTATATTTCCAAATTTGATGCTGAAATTAGGCGGTGCTACTATATATTTTAAAATATGCGTGATAATACTGTTTGTATTATACATTATCATTTTTTCCAGATGCATTATAGGCTACAGAAGAAATAAAAAAGTATTAATGG
>JAZQND010000196.1:0-3387 GCA_045627145.1 Ruminococcus sp.
GCACGCCTTCGATGGCTTTTCTTGCATCTACTGTACCTATCTGCTTTTTCTTACTCAAAACGGGCTTTTAGAGGTGCCCATAAATCACAAAAGCCAACATAGAATTTTGTGCCTTTTATTTGCTTTTAGCAGTTATTCCTATCGCAGGTTTTTATGTTATATTTTTACTGGCTTCACCAAGCACAGAAAGCAATGAGTGGGGAGATCCTGCATCATATTAAGAATTACTTCAGATTATTAAAAAACCGCCTTTAAAATGGCGGTTTTTCTTTTATTCAATAGTAACTGAAACCTTGAGGTCTTTTTTTGCAGCACCTGCACGCATGATAGTACGGAGAGCCTTGGCAATTCTGCCCTGTTTTCCTATAACTCTGCCCATATCGTCAGGAGCAACATTAAGGTGGAATACGATAACGCCTTCCTCATCGGGTTCATCTTCTGTAATATTTATAGCGGACTTATCTTCAACGAGTCCTGCGGTAATAGCGTAAAGTAAATCTTTCATTTTTTCCTCCAATGCTCTTGGAACGAAGGCAGAGACTTATGTCTCTCCCTCGTCATAAAAGCGGTAATTAAAGAACGCCCTCGTTCTTGAGGAGTGCCTTAACAGTGTCTGTAGGCTGAGCACCCTTAGCGATCCAATCCTTAGCCTTATCAGCGTCGATCTTTACAACAGAAGGATTCTTTGTAGGATCATAGTAACCGATTTCCTCAACGAAACGACCATCTCTTGGGTATCTTGAGTCAGCAACAACAACACGGTAGAAAGGAGCCTTCTTAGCACCCATTCTTCTGAGTCTGATTTTAACTGCCATTATATTCACCTCCGAATAAATTGAAAATATATATCAAAGCGGCGGGAGACCGCATTGAAAACAAACTATATTCTGTCACTCCGGAAGTCGTCAGGAAAAAAACAAATAACGTTATTATAAAGCCTAAAATGACTATAATTGTGCCTTTTGTTTTTGATTCGTCAGATTTCCTTTTTATAATACCCCAAAATATAATAATCGTACCGATGACATCAATTGCTTTAAATAAAGGAGATTTGAAATGATAGTGATGGTGATGGCGACTTCCGATTCTGAGGTATAGCTCATTTATCAATAATAGTTTATATCGGCATATTTCCGCCGCCCTTGCCCTGCATCTTATCAAAGTTCATGCCGGCAAGCTGTTTTCTTGCTTTTCTGAGCGACATTTTGTTATTTGGACCTGTAAACTTCTTCATGATATCCTGCATCTGTTCAAACTGTTTGAGGAGAAGGTTGACTTCTTCAACACTTGTACCCGAACCGCTTGCAATACGCCTTTTGCGTGAAGGAGTTTTCTTTATAAGAGAAGGCTTTGCACGTTCAGCTTTAGTCATTGAAGTGATGATAGCTTCAACTCTGTTAAGCTGACTGTCATCAACGTCAACATCTTTAAGCTTATCGCCGATACCTGGAAGCAAGCCCATGATGGATTTCATGCTGCCCATTCTTCTGATTTGTTTCATTTGTTCAAGGAGGTCGTCCATATCGAACTTATTTTCCTTGAATTTCTTTGAAAGTTTTTCGGCATCTTTTTGAGAGATAACATTTTCAGCCTTTTCGATAAGGGTGAGAACGTCGCCCATGCCGAGTATTCTTGAAGCCATTCTTTCAGGGTGGAAAGGCTCGAAATCGTCAAGTTTTTCGCCCATTCCGACGAACTTGATAGGCTTGCCTGTAACAGAGAGAACTGAAAGTGCAGCACCGCCTCTTGTATCGGAATCGAGCTTAGACATAAGAACGCTTGTAATGCCTACAGCGTCATCAAAAGCCTTGGCAACGTTAACGGCATCCTGACCTGTCATAGCGTCAACAACGAGCATAATTTCGTCCGGCTGTGTTACATCTTTGATATTGACAAGCTCATCCATGAGAGTTTCGTCTATATGCAGACGACCGGCGGTATCAATTATAAGGATATCGTGACCGTAGTCTTTAGCGTAAGCGAGGGCTTTTTTAGCAATTTCAACAGGATCGGTCTGCCCCATTTCAAAAACCTTGACATCAGCCTTCTGACCAACGACCTGAAGCTGATTGATAGCGGCAGGACGGTAAATATCGCAGGCAGCAAGGAGAGGACGGTGACCGTCTTTTTTGAGGAGTTTTGCGAGCTTTGCGGAATCGGTGGTTTTACCTGAACCCTGCAAGCCGCACATCATGATAACCGTAGGCGGTTTAGATGAGAAATTAATATGTGAATTTTCGTTGCCCATGAGGGAAACGAGTTCTTCGTTAACGATTTTGATAACCTGTTGAGCAGGAGTAAGGCTTGCAAGAACTTCCTCGCCGACAGCTCTTTCGGTTACTTTTTTTACAAAATCCTTAACGACCTTGTAGCTTACATCTGCTTCAAGGAGTGCAAGACGAACTTCACGCATAGCCTCCTTAACGTCGCTTTCTGTGAGTTTGCCTCTTGATTTGAGCTTTTTAAAAACATTATTCAGTTTATCTGAAAGTCCTTCAAATGCCATGCGGATTCCTCCTTAGTAATTATAGTAAAGCAAAGGCTTTTTCGACCTCATTGCTTATGGTTTGTTTAATTGAATTATCTGAAATATTTTCTGCCGCAGATTCGATACGGCTGAAGCACTCACGCATTTCACCGAGTTTAGCAGCAAATCCGAGTTTTTCCTCATAATTTATGAGGATATCTTCGGTACGTTTGATAAGACTTCTGACAGCCTGACGGGTAATGCCGAGTGGACTGCCGATTTCCGCAAGGGACAGGTCTTCGCAGTAATAAAGCTCCATAATGCTTCGCTGGTGGTCAGTAAGCAGATCTCCGTAGCAATCGAGGAGCATAACAAACTTTAATTCCTTAGCCATAGCATCACCTCTGCGGGGTGTAATCCAAAATCACTTTACACATTATACTACAGTCGGCGGAGTTTGTCAAGTAGTTTCCGTATATTTTTCAAATCCTGACTGTAAATTTCATTTCAATAGGCATTAAACGTAAGAAATACGGCTGTTTTCTGTGCAGTCTGACTGTGGCGGCTGTTTGGATTTGGCAGATTCGAGGGAAATGTTGTACTTGACAATTTGTAAAAATTGATGTATAATAACTGTATGCTTGTGTAGCACAGTTGGTAGTGCAGCTCATTCGTAATGAGCAGGTCGCAGGTTCGAGTCCCGTCACAAGCTCCATAAAAACATAAAGCTGTACAGTTTTTCAGGCTGTACAGCTTTTTTGCTGTCATAAATCAAACTTAGGCAACACCGCACAAAGCACGTCTAACGACTTTGTACGTCATAAACTTGTATCTTTTCCGTCATCTTGCACAGAAATTCTTTGCCATACGACAGTATGCCTGCAAAATTTCTGTACAATCTGACGAAAAATCTAACTGCG
>JAZQND010000197.1:0-16955 GCA_045627145.1 Ruminococcus sp.
AGCCCTCTCGTAGTGCGAAAGCACGCCTTCGATGGCTTTTCTTGCATCTACTGTACCTATCTGCTTTTTCTTACTCAAAACGGGTTTTTAGAGGTGCCCTATTGATTTTTTCGTAATTTTGAGTATAATTATAAGTGTACATCACGCACACGAAAGGAGAGAGTTGATATGAACGCCATCTGCTCAAAAAAAGAACTGACTCTTTGCAGTTATTATAACTGCATTGCAGATATTATCGGCTGTGAACAGCTTGAACAGCTCAAATTCATCACACACCATATCTCCACTACCCGTTATCAGCATTGCGTAAACGTTTCTTATTATAGTTATGTGGTCTGCCGCCGTCTCGGTCTGAATGCACGTTCTGCCGCAAGAGCCGGTCTGCTTCACGATTTGTTCTACTACGACAGAAAAGAATACAACTCGTCCCGAACCAAAGGTCAGCCGCACCACAGCAGTATGCATTCCGCACTCGCTCTGCAAAATGCCGAAAAACTTACCGATATCTCACTGCTTGAAAAAGATATGATAGAAAAGCATATGTGGCCAATAACCACTGCTTTGCCAAAATACAGAGAAACATACATTATTACCATTATTGATAAATACTGTGCAGTTCTTGAATTTTGTGTCCCTAAAGTAACAAAGCTGTTTATAAAATTTTGAACAATACCGCACCTATGACATATTCATAAGTGCGGTATTTCTTTTTATGCTTTATGATAAATTATCGGACGAAGCTGTATCCCGTCAAGTGCCGCTTCAACCGCCTGCGGGAGCATGGAAAATTCAGCCACAAGTGATGACGGTTTTCTTGCTATATCATCCTGAAGCATGGGAACAAAATAGTAATTGCGGCGATTAAAAAGCTCTCCGATATTTTTTGCCGAACCCAGCAGCGAATCATTTGATGCTATTGCCAGAAGTACGGGTTTTCCGCTTCGCAGATGCGACTTGACAGCCATTGTAACTGCTGTATCTGTTATGCTTCCTGCAAGCTTTGCCGCAGTGTTTGATGTACACGGTGCAACAACCATAATATCCGTCATTGCCTGCGGGCCAATCGGCTCTGCTTCTGCTATGGTTACTATTGCCTTTCTTCCGCATACAGCCTCAAAGCGTCTTCGGTTATCCTCGGCTGAACCGAATCTTGTTGATACCGATGACGCTGTTTCAGACATTATCGGAACAAGCTCCGCACCGTATTTTTTCAACAGTTCTGCCTGTTCAAATGAACGCTCAAATGTACAGAACGAACCTGTAAGTGCATAGCCTATCTTTACTCCTTTCAGCCTTTCATGCATTTGTTTCTCTCCTTTCGCCAAGCATACCGTCTATAGTTTCCGCTATTATTTCACCCGATGTCACAGGGGCTGTTTTGCCGGGAAGTCCCAATGCCCATATAACCTTTATGCCAAGCTCTGCCGCTGAACTTATATCTATTCCGCCGGGCTTTGAAGCAAGGTCTATAAAAAGAGTTTCTTTTCCGAAATCAGCAAGTATACTGCGGTCAAATATCAGAGTCGGTACAGTATTGAAAACCAAGCCGTAGTCAGTGTCGATTTTATTAGTGTATACCGCCTTTACTCCGTGAATCGAAGCTCTTGCCGCACCCTTCCGGTTTCTGACGGCAACAGTTATATCCGCACCGAATCCTTTCAATATTTCCGCAAGTGCTGTTCCGATGCGTCCCATTCCTATAATAAGTACTTTCAGCCCGTTAAGGGTAACAGGAAGTTCCTCAAGTGCTATCTGTACAGCACCCTCTGCCGTCGGAACTGCATTTCTCAGACTCAGCTCCTCACGAAGCATATAGTCGCATATCTCAGAATCATCAAAGATCTCCGCAAGCTTCCCGTCGGTGCGTCCTGCAAAAACCACACTTTCGGGAAGAAGCATTTTCTTGATGTCATAGGCTGATATTTTGCCCGAAAAACACGGTGCAGAGAGCATTCCGTCATCATCAAGCGGCGGAACAGGCAGAACTGCACAGTCAAATTTTATATCTGTTTCGTTTTTCAGTTCATTTGACTTCATGCTGTCAGGGAAATGTTCTCTGTCAAAACCTTTGACATACACATCATACTTCTCAGCCAGAGATTCTGCACAGTACATCTGACGCATATCGCCGCCTGCAATAAGTATTTTAAAATTTTTATCCATAGTTCTCTCCTATCTTCAATTGGATTGCCTTATTATATGAAACATTTATGTTTTTTGTGAGTCAAACCAACGCCGCTTAATATTATACGACAGAACACAGACAGATTTTTCGTCAGATTGTACAGAAATTCCGTAGACATACTGTCATATTGCAAGAAGTTTCTGTGCAATATGACGGAAAATATGCAGGTTTACGGCGTACATAGCCTTTAGACGTACTTTTAAGGTGATGCCTTTTATATATGGGTATTGACAAATATTCCTGTTTGTTGTAAAATATATTATGTGTATTTGTAATTCAAAGTGAATTCAATATCTTTAAAATATTTATGAAAAGGCGGTAAACGTTCAAATGGGTTTATTCAAAGGTGTTTTCGGTTCTAACGCTTACTCAAACAGAGAATTAAAGCGTATCGAACCGATTAAAAATAAAGTTCTTGCTCTCGATGAGGAATATTCAAAGCTTTCAGATGCAGATTTAAAGGCAAAAACTCAGGATTTCAAAGACAGACTTGCAGACGGTGAAACTCTCGATTCGATCCTTCCTGAAGCCCTCGCTACTGTCAGAGAAGCCGCTTGGCGTGTCCTCGAAAAGAAACCTTATCCTGTTCAGATCATCGGTGCTATCGTTCTTCATCAGGGACGTATCGCTGAAATGAAAACAGGTGAAGGTAAAACTCTCGTTGCCTGCGTCGCTTCCTACCTCAACGCTCTTTCCGGTCTTGGCGTTCACGTCGTTACAGTTAACGATTACCTCGCTAAAACTCAGGCAGAAGAAATGGGCAAGGTTCTCCGCTGGCTCGGTCTTACAGTCGGCTGTATCCTCCACGGTCTTACAAACGACCAGCGTCGTGCAGCTTATGCCTGTGACGTTACATACGGTACAAACAACGAACTCGGTTTTGACTACCTGCGTGACAACATGGTAACACAGAAGGAAGAACGTGTTCAGAGAGCTCCTAACTTCGCTATCGTCGATGAGGTTGACTCGATCCTCATTGATGAAGCCCGTACTCCTCTTATCATTTCAGGCCGTGGCGATAAATCAACAGACCTCTATTCTATCGTTGACCGCTTCGCAAAAACTCTCGTTTCAACCACTGTCGTTGAAACCGACGATAAAGTTGACCAGGATACCATCAGCGAAAATGCTGACTACATCATCGACGAAAAAGCCAAAACCGCTACCATTACTCAGCGTGGCGTAAAGAAGGCTGAACAGGCTTTCCGTGTCGAAAACCTCATGGATTCAGAGAATATGACTCTCCTCCACCACATCAATCAGGCTATCAAAGCTAACGGCGTAATGAGAAATGATATCGACTACGTTGTTAAGGACGGCGAAATTATTATCGTTGACGAATTTACAGGCCGTATGATGCAGGGCAGACGTTTCAATGACGGTCTCCATCAGGCTATCGAAGCTAAGGAAGGCGTTAAAATCAAGAGTGAATCCAAAACACTCGCTACCATCACTTTCCAGAATTTCTTCCGTCTTTATACAAAGCTTTCAGGTATGACAGGTACTGCCATGACTGAAGAAGACGAATTCAAGGAGATATACAAACTCGACGTTATCTCTATCCCGACTAACAAGCCGGTTATCCGTATCGACCACAATGACCAGGTATACAGCTCCGCAAAGGGTAAGTATGAGGCTATCATTGAGCAGATAATCAAGTGTCACGATAAAGGTCAGCCTATCCTCGTAGGTACTGTTTCCATTGAAAAATCAGAGCTTCTCTCTGCTATGCTCAAAAGAAAAGGCGTAAAGCACGAAGTCCTCAACGCTAAACAGCACGCTAAGGAAGCTGAAATCGTTGCTCAGGCAGGTAAATACGGTGCTGTTACAATCGCTACCAACATGGCAGGACGTGGTACTGATATCATGCTCGGCGGTAATGCCGAATTTCTCGCAAGAGCTGAACTCAGAAAGCGTGAAGTTCCGGAGGAGATAATCTCAGAAGCTATCGGTTTTGCCGATACGGACAACGAGGAGATACTTGCCGCAAGAAAGCTTTACCGTGAACTTTATGACAAGTTCAACGCAGAAGTTAAGGAAAAGGCTGTTGCCGTCAAGGAGGCAGGCGGTCTTTACATACTTGGTACAGAACGTCACGAATCAAGACGTATCGACAATCAGCTCCGTGGACGTTCAGGTCGTCAGGGTGACGAGGGCGAAAGCTGCTTCTTCCTCTCAGTTGAAGATGACCTCATGCGTATTTTCGCAGGTGACCGTCTTGAAAGCATGATGAGAACCCTTAACGTTGATGAGGGTATGCCTATCGAAAGCAAGATGCTCACAAAAATTATCGAGTCATCACAGAAGAAGGTTGAAGGTCACCACTTCAGCATAAGAAAGAACGTCCTCAGCTATGACGACGTTATGAATACTCAGCGTGAAATTATCTACAAACAGCGTTCACAGGTTCTTGATGGCGAAGACCTCCACGAGAGCATACTCAAGATGATGGAAGACCTCATCACAGAAACTGTTAACACATATCTCGTTGACGATACAGTTAAGGACGACTGGAACCTTATCGGTCTTAAAGAATATTTCCTCGGCTGGCTCACAGGTCCTGAAGACCTCGACTTTGACGACGATGATGTTGCTTCCGTTACAAAGGAAGAAATCGTTTCTGCCCTCAGTGAAAAGGCAGGCGAGATTTATCAGGCTAAGGAAGAAGAATACGGCTCAGAGGTTATGCGTGAACTCGAAAGAGTTATTCTCCTCAAGGTTGTTGATACAAAGTGGATGGCTCATATCGACGATATGGAAGAACTCAAAAAGGGTATCGGACTCCGTTCATACGGTCAGAAGAACCCTGTTATTGAATATCGTTACGAAGGTTTCGAGATGTTCGATGCTATGGTCGATTCTATCCGTGAAGATACTATCCGTATGCTCCTTACAGTTAAGCTCCAGAAAAACGAAATGCCTGAACGTGAACAGGTTGCAAAGCCTGATGCTCCAAATGCCGGTGCAGGCGACGGAAGCTTCTCTGATGAGCCTGTCCGTGTAAAGAAAATCGGTGATAACGATCCGTGTCCGTGCGGAAGCGGCAAGAAGTATAAGAAGTGCTGCAAGGGCAAGGACAAGGCTTCAAAATAATCAGTAAACTCAGGGCGGATATTTCCGCCCTTTGTTTTGGAATAATTTTTAAATTTATAGGGTGATAAAATGAGTGGATACAGCGTTTTTGCAAGATATTATGATGACCTTACTGCAAATATCGACTATAGAAAACGTGGCGGATATTTCAACGAAATAATCCGCAAATTCAAATCTACCAAAGAAAATATTCTTCTTGACCTCGCCTGTGGTACAGGAAGTATCTCCGAAGTTATGGCAGACCTCGGCTATGACGTTATCGGCGTTGACTATTCAGACGAAATGCTCGGCATGGCTATCGAAAAAAAGTTTGAAAGCGGTCTGAATATCCAGTATCTTTGTCAGGATATGCGTAAACTTGATATGTTCGGCACTATCGACGTTACTATCTGTGCTTTGGACAGCATTAACCACCTCTCATCACTTGATGACGTGAGAAAAGTTTTTGAAAATGTTGCCTTCTTCTCAGAACAGAACGGTCTTTTCATTTTTGATGTAAACACTACCTACAAGCACCGCAGTATCCTTGCAAACAACACTTTCACCTACGAAACCGACAAGGTGTACTGTGTATGGGAAAATACACTTGTTCCCGAAACTGACGAAGTTAAAATGAATCTCGAATTTTTTGAACTTGAAGAAAACGGTCATTACTCACGCAGTTCTGACAGCTTTTCGGAAAAAGCCTACAGTGAGGAAGATATTGAGCGTCTGCTTTGCAAATCGGGTTTTGAGATTCTTGCAAAATACGGCGACGATACATTTGATGCTCCAACCGTAACAACACAGCGTATAGTTTATACTGCCCGTTGTATACGGAATGGACAGACTATTTGAATAATATACCGAAAGGACAGTAATTATGGGAAATTTATACAGAGCGATATCTGCTGACGGCTCGGCTTTTGCAGAAGTTCTTGACGCAAAAGACATTATCGCAGAAATCGAAAAAATTCATCAGACTTCCGCCGTTGTTACAGCAGGTCTTGGCAGACTGACCATTGCCGCTTCACTTATGGGCTATATGCTCAAAGGAGAAAACGATTCAATTACTTTGCGTGTAAACGGCGGAGGTGCAACAGGTCAGCTTGTTGCAGTTGCAGACAGCCGTGGAAACGTTAAAAGCTGCGTTGACCACCCTGTTGTTGAAATTCCGCTTAATTCGCAGGGGAAACTTGATGTCGGCGGTGCTGTCGGCAAAGACGGAACGCTTTCAGTAGTCAAAGACCTCGGTCTGAAAGAGCCTTATGTCGGCGTAGTTCCGCTGGTTTCAGGTGAAATTGCAGAAGACATAGCAAGCTACTATGCCACAAGCGAACAGATACCGACAGTTTGCAGTCTTGGAGTTCTTGTAAATCCTGACCTTACTGTTAAATCGGCAGGAGGATTTCTTGTACAGCTTCTTCCATTTGCCGATGAAAAAGTAATTGATGTAATTGAAAAAAACATAGCAAATATACGTCCTGTATCAGCTATGCTTGACGAAGGCATAACTCCGCAGGAAATCGCTGATATGCTTCTTGCAGGTCTTGAACCTAATGAACTTGACACAGCTTCACCTGTATACAAATGCGACTGTTCCCGTGAAAGAACCGAAAAAATACTTATAAGCATCGGTAATAAAGAACTGGAAGAAATTGCCGCCGAAGAAAAGGATACTTCTGTTGTCTGTCATTTCTGCGGAAAGGAGTATATTTTTAGTTCTGAAGAAATCAAGTCTTTGATAAAAGAGTGAACTTATTATTTGATTATTGCTAAATTATATCTTTTCGTCATAATCAACAAATTTTCGATTCAATTCCAGCATATCAAGCCTTTTTTTTGTTAATTATGCAGAAAATTGTACCTTTCATTTTTGCAAAATTACTTACTTCTCTCTTGCGTTACTTATTATAAATAATCAGTTCATAAATTTTTCTATTGACAGACAACTAAAAAAAGGTTATAATAATAGTGTTGTATTTATTTGCATTATATTACTACGGCAGTATATGCAGCTTTGTTTTTCATCATGCTGTAGGTGAGGAAAAGATATAATTAAAAACCCTACCCTTCAGTTTATTATTTTATAAAACAAGATAACGGTTTCTGAGTTCTTATGTGTGTTCTCAGCCGCCGAACCAATGTTTTTCGGACTTGCTTTCGCAATGCTCCGTTTCATAAGGCTGTTCTTCCCCGAATCAGCCAAAAATACAAATGAATAAAATAATGCGGCATTTACCGCCTTTGCGGAATTGCGTTTGCTCAGTTTCGAGTCGCTTTCCGTCAGTAATAGGTTTATAATACAAGCTTATTATTTCAATATACGAAAAGGAGGTAATGCACTGATGATACTTGCTATAGTTGCTCTTATTATCGGTTTAGCCGTTGGAGCTGTCGTCGCATTCTTTTTAACAAAAGACAAATTCTACCAGCAAGGCATTTCGACAGGTATCGAACAGCGTAAGCAGCAAGCTGAAGCTATTATGGGCTCTGCCGAACAGCAAGCCAAGCGTATAGTGGACGATGCCGAAAAAGATGCCGACAGCAAAAAGAAAAGTGCCCTTATCGAAGCTAAAGACGAGATACATAAGCTCCGTTCCGAAGCCGATAAGGAAATCAAGGACCGCAGAACTGAACTTTCCCGCCAGGAAAGACGTATGCAGCAAAAAGAAGAAAACCTTGATAAAAAAACCGATAACCTTGAGAAAAAAGAGGAAAACCTCAATCAGAAAATCAAAACTGCTGATGAAAAACTCAAGGAAGCTGAGGCTATCAAGAAAAGTCAGATGGATATTCTTGAAAGAATTTCCGAATTCACCAAAGATCAGGCAAAGGAATACATAATCTCCAAGCTTGAGGAAGACCTTGTTCATGAAAAAGCTGTTAAGGTTCAGGCTTATGAACAGCTTATCAAAGACGAGTGTCAGGAAAAAGCAAGAAGCTACGTTTCTCTTGCTATCGCTAAAGTTGCGGCAGACCAGGTCTCTGAAGCCGCAGTTTCCGTCGTTCCTCTCCCAAGCGACGAGATGAAGGGCCGTATAATCGGTCGTGAGGGACGAAATATCCGTACCCTTGAAACCCTTACAGGTGTTGACCTTATCATTGATGATACACCTGAGGCTATCACTCTCTCCTGCTTCGACCAGATAAGACGTGAGGTCGCAAGAATTGCCCTCGAAAAACTCATCGCTGACGGTCGTATCCACCCGACACGCATTGAGGAAATGGTCGATAAGGCAAAGCGTGAAGTCGAATACCGCATTAAACAGGAAGGCGAACGTGCAGTTATTGAAACTAATGTTCACGGTCTTAACCACGAACTTATCAAGCTCATTGGCCGCCTTAAATTCCGTACAAGCTACAGACAAAACGTCCTTGACCACTCAATTGAGGTCGCAAAGCTCTGCGGTGTCCTCGCCGCTGAACTCGGCGTTGACGCTAATATGGCAAGACGTGCCGGTCTTCTCCACGATATCGGTAAGGCTCTCACTGCCGAAATCGAAGGCTCTCATGTCCAGATAGGCGTTGATGTCTGCAAAAAGTATAACGAAAATCCTGTTATCATCCACGCTGTTGAAGCACACCATAACGATGTTGAGCCCAAAACAGTCATAGCCTGCATTGTTCAGGCTGCCGACGCTATCTCCGCTGCAAGACCTGCCGCAAGAAGCGAAAACTATGAAAGCTATATCAAGCGTCTCCAGAAGCTTGAAGAAATTTGTACTTCCTATGAGGGAGTCGAAAAGTGCTTTGCTGTTCAGGCAGGCCGTGAAGTCAGAATCATGGTCATTCCCGAAATCATCAACGATGAGAAGATGGTTCTCGTCGCAAGAGATATTGCATCACAAATTGAATCTGAAATGGATTACCCTGGTCAGATAAAGGTCAATATCATTCGTGAAAGCAGAGTTACTGACTACGCTAAATAATGCGGAATTACTGCGGACGGTGTTTCCTGTCCGCAGTTTTTTTATAATTTTATTTTATTTTTTTTAAAGGAGAATTTTTTATGAAGAAAAAAGCTTTTCTCAAAAAAACCCTTTCATCCGTTTTGTCCACATTCACTATCGCAGCACTTTCTGCTGCCGCCGCCGCTGCTCCGGCACACGCCGACCAGGTCATCCTCAGCTTTAAAGGCGATGTTAACTTAGACGGCGTTATTGATAATAACGACTTCAACATAATTGCACGCTATATTCTCGGAGCAAACAATATTCCGCAAAAAGCTTTCGCAAATGCCGATATGAATAACGACAATACCATTGATTCCCTTGACCTTATCAAACTCAGAAACTGCATTACCGGTCTTGAAAAATCCGAACCGATTTTAGGCGAGGGTTCATCTCCGGCAGCCCCGAAAGTAACCACAGTTACCGTTCCTGCCACAACTACTACAAAAAAACCCGCAACAACTACCACAACTACTACGACCACTACTTCTTCCACTACTGCCGCAACAACCACTACTTATTCATACGAGTTCATCACTCCGCCTCTTGAAGATATGTTCGGTTCTCTCCCATCTCAGGGACATACGGAAATGGCTGTCTTTTATGTCGATTTCCCTGACTGTCAGTACGCTTATGCTCCAACAGCAGAACGTATTCAGGAAATTATGTTCGGCCCTGAAGATACTGCAAATCCATGCTATCCGAATGAAAGCGTGAGAGCTTACTATCTCCGTGCTTCCAAGGGAGTTTTCGACCTCAACGGCAGTGTTTACAGATATACAGCCAAATATCCTAAGGCTTACTACGAAGAAGAAGGCTTCAAAACCCTCATTACAGACGAAGTCCTCTCCAATTTTGACAATATTCTCGA
Organism: Ruminococcus sp.; assembly: GCA_045627145.1. Classification (GTDB taxonomy): domain Bacteria; phylum Bacillota; class Clostridia; order Oscillospirales; family Ruminococcaceae; genus Ruminococcus. The sequence goes on from JAZQND010000197.1 coordinate 10,082, forward strand.
CTATAACAACTATGACGCAAATGCCGACGGAATAATCGACGCTGTTCTTATTTCCGTTCCGACAAGTGCAGGAAGCGAAAACTGGTGGCCGACTGCAAGTACATACGGCGGAAGCGGCGATACAACATTTGACGGTCTTCGTGTTGGTCACGTTATAATCGGTAATTCAGAAATTGAAAGCTACTACGGCTTCAAAAATTTCACTTCTTCATACACACATGAAACTGCTCACTGCATGGGACTCCCTGATTACTATATCCCTGATGATGAATATATCGAGGGACTTCACGGTTCTGCCGGCTTTGAACTTATGGACGAAGTTTATTCCGACCTCTCCGCAGTTTCCAAGCTTATGCTCGGCTGGTACAGAGATGACCAGATAAAAATTTACAGTGGAAAAGGTTCTGAAAAATATATTCTTCATAATGCCCAGACAGACGAGGGCAACTGCCTCATAATCCCTTGCGGAGAACTTGACGAAAACTACCGTTCAGAATTTATTATTCTTGAATATTCTACACTCGACGGCAATAACAGTGCAATTCCCCGTGAATATGCAGGACTGCCGCAGGGCTGCGGAATCCGTGCATACCACGTTGATGCCGAGGTCGATCCTGATGACTACTGGAGAAAGTTTAAATATCAGAATTCAAACAACGCTTATCTCTCTCCCGAAGAACAAAAACGCCGCTTTGTCCGTGTTGTAAACGATTTCTCTATGGATAATCTTATGAAAGAACAGGACGTTTTTTCAAGCGGTATCGACGGCTTCAGATTCTATGACGAAAATGGCAATGAATCTATAGATCCGGGTGTATTTGTTCTGGTAAACGAAGAATCTGACGGAGGTTACAATATTGTTATAAGAAAGAAAGGATAACCTATGCCCAGAACAATATTCAATTCATCTGAAAAATCAAACTTTATACTGAATATGACCGAAAAACAGTATTCAAAATTTGCTTCTATCGGTCTTATACTCTCATGCTTTCTGATATCACTTTTTACATTTATCCCGGAAATATTTAAAACAACTACCTACTCAATTGTTTCCGCCGGTCTTGCAATATGTGGTGTTTACTGCATGATAATGACTATTATCGCAATTTCCAAAAGATATATAAATGGCAGTTCCGTATTCCCCGTTTGTGCATTTGCTTTTATGTTTCTCTGGGGAATAGTTTCACTGTTATGTTCATTTGACGTTTACACATCTCTCTACGGTTTTCCGCAGAGAGGTGAGGGTATGCTCGCAATTATGTTTTACCTTTGCATTTTTATTACCGGTGCAACTGTAAAGCGTAAAAAAGCCGCTGATGCCCTCATGAACGCTTTGATAGGTGCAGGTCTGCTTAATTCGGCTGTTTCACTTATCCAGATCTTTACCGGAAAACTTTCTCACTATGTTAACATAACACTTGAAACTGATACATTTTCAGCTTCAGGTCTTGCTCAGTCACCGCTGTTTCTTGCGATGCTCCTCAGTCTTTCACTGACAGCGGCTCTTATCACAGCCGTAACCACTAAATCTTCAAAATTCAGGATTCTTTGCATAGTATCTTCCCTTTTCTTCGGCTTCGTTATGATGATGACTTATTCATTTATCGGTATCTGCGGTATTGCTTTTGCCGTTATCGCCGCCGTTATCAGTTTGTTTATGACAAAATCTCCGAAGAAAATGCTCGCTGCACTTCTCCCGACCGTTGCAGGTGCTGCTGCCGCAGTTATCATAGTAAATGCAGGTCTTATCGGCAATATTTCCTCATACAAACTTTATGACGGACGTGAGCTTTGGTGGGCTGACAGCTATATGAGAATCGGTGCTTCAGGTGACTTCAACTACCAGATCAGCGATATTGATGATACACTTGACCTTTATCTCACTATGAACAGCAAGACACTCGATATTATTGCAAAAGATCCGCTTTCAGGCACAGGTCCTGACCAGCTCGCTTTTCCGCAGATATATACTACCGGAGACTACACGGATGATGTTTCATTAATTGACCTTATACCCATCAATAAAGGCATTTTTGACCGTGTTTACAACGAATATCTTTATACAGCCGCAACCCGTGGAATACCTTCCGCTATCGCACTTGTGATCGTTCTGCTTTCTGCTTTGATAAAAGGTTTCAAGTCCATGAAAAAGAACAAAGAGCCTCTGAACATTACCATTTTCTTCCTTGTTCTCTGCGGTTCACTGCTTTTCCTCATCGGATGCAGCAACATTACATTCTCGCCTATATTCTGGGCAATTGCCGGAATAGCGTTTGCGGCTCTTGATTCTGACGAAAAGCCCGAAAAAGCCAATAACAAAAAGTAGTTTTTCGTAAGTATTCACTAACACAAATGGTCTTGACTTTTCTGTAGAATATGTTACAATATATTTAACGAGGGACTTACAGTTCCCGAATAATAACGGAGGTGTTTGTACAATGGCATATAAAATTTCTGATGATTGCATTAGCTGTGGTGCTTGTGCAGGTGAATGTCCTGTAAGTGCTATTTCCGAAGGCGATGGAAAGTACGTTATCGACGCTGATGCTTGCGTTGAGTGCGGTGCTTGTGCAGGTGTTTGTCGTGGTTTAGCTCCTTCTGCTGAATAATCATAAAACAGTAAATAGGCAGTTCCTTCGGGAACTGCTTATTTTTTTGGCGGAGAGCCTCCCCACCCATTCACGCTACGCTTGTAAATTCGCTTACTATATACAATAACGTAAGTCCGAAAATGGTTCATTGATGTAGAATATAAACTGATTTTTACCGTAAAATAGCAAAGGGACAACCTACAGGAGGGGGAGAACGAAACAAACCGCAGTAAAAGTCGGCATTTCTCCCCCTCCTATAGGTTTTCCCTCTGCACTCCCTTTCCCTTGACCTCCCTCTTATTGCCGACTTTTGCTTTTTGTGTTATCCTCCAATCTTCTCAACTCATCCTGCCTTTCATCTACATTGCCATGTGCTGTTATATGCTATTAAGGGCACCTCTAAAAACCCCTTCTGAGAAAAAGCAACTATGCAGAGAGTAAGCGAGTTTACGAGCGAAGCGTGAATGGCAGTGGAGGCTCTCCGCCCCGATTAAATATAACTTGATTTATTCTGTAAAATATGGTATAATTATTACTGTTAGTTTTCAGACAATTACTGCCACGCATACTTGTTTCAAAGGGCAGTATAGCAAAGAAAGGATAAATTATGGATATTAACAAAACTCTTGCCGTTGAATTTGGTCTTAAACAGGAACACGTTGACAATACCGTCGCCCTTATCGACGACGATAAAACTATTCCTTTTATCGCTCGTTACCGTAAAGAGCTTACAGGTTCTCTCGACGATCAGGTTCTCCGTGAACTTTACGACAGGCTGATGTACCTCAGAAACCTCGAAAAACGCAAGGAAGAAATTACAAACGCCATTACCGAACAGGAAAAGATGACTCCTGAAATCGAAGCCGCTATCAGTGCCGCTTCCACACTTGTTGAAGTTGAGGATATCTACCGTCCGTTCAAGCCCAAAAGACGTACCCGTGCAAGTATTGCCCGTGAAAACGGTCTTGAACCGCTTGCAGTTCTCCTTATGGCTCAGGAAAACAGTACAGAACCCGAAAAAGAAGCCGAAGCTTTCATCGACGAGGAGAAAAAAATCGCAACCGCACAAATCGCTTTGCAGGGTGCTATGGACATAATCGCTGAAGATATCTCCGATGACGCAGATATCAGAAAGAAACTCCGTACACTTGCAGGCGAAAAAGGCGAACTCGTTTCCAAAGCCTCAGACGCAGAAGCCGAAAGCGTTTACACAAATTATTACGAATATTCCGAACCAATTCCAAAGGTTGCAAATCACCGTGTACTCGCTATGGACAGAGGTGAAAAAGAAAACTTCCTGAAAATTTCCGTATCACTTGACGAAACTCTCGCTACAGATATCATCTTCGGAAAATATATAAAGGCAAACAATGCCTGCGGTGAACTTGTCAGAGCCGCTGCCGCCGACAGCTACAAAAGGCTCATTTTCCCTTCAATTGAACGTGAAATACGCTCTGAAATGTCTGCAAAGGCAGCCGAAGATTCTATTAAGGTCTTTGCCGCAAATCTCCGTCAGATGCTCCTCCAGCCGCCTCTTAAAAGCAGTGTTATACTCGGTCTTGACCCCGGTTACGCTCACGGCTGCAAAACCGCTGTAATCGACGGTACAGGCAAGGTTCTCGATACTGCAATAATTTACCCGACAGGTTCCGCAGGTGCAGTTCAGGCTGCCAAGGAAAAGGTAAAGCAGTTCATTCAGAAATACGGCGTTAACGCTATCTCCATCGGAAACGGCACGGCTTCCCGTGAAACCGAAAGCTTTGCAGCCGAAATCGTAAAGGAAGTTCCGCAGGAAGTAAGCTACATGGTAGTAAGCGAGGCAGGTGCTTCAGTTTACTCCGCTTCAAAGCTTGCCGCTGAAGAATTTCCTGAATACGACGTTTCCATCAGAGGTGCTATATCCATTGCAAGACGTTTACAGGATCCTCTTGCCGAACTGGTTAAAATTGATCCGAAAGCTATCGGCGTTGGTCAGTATCAGCACGATATGCCGCAAGCCCGTATGAGTGAAGCACTCGGCGGTGTTGTTGAGGACTGCGTTAACTCCGTCGGTGTTGACCTCAATACTGCTTCCCATGCACTCCTCTCATATATCGCAGGCATAAACGCTTCTGTTGCAAAGAATATCGTTGCTTACCGTGAAGAAAACGGCAGATTCACAGACCGTAAGGAACTTCTTAAAGTTCCGAAGCTCGGAAAGAAAGCCTTTGAACAGTGTGCAGGCTTCCTCAGAGTCCGTGACGGAAAGAATCCTCTTGACAATACCGCAGTTCACCCCGAAAGCTATGCTGCCGCTTCATCGCTCCTCAGTGAATGCGGATTCACTCTTGCTGATATCGCAGGCGGCGGTGCTGAAACCATCAACGAAAAGGCTGAAAGTCTTGGAATCGAGAATATCAGCTCGACACTCGGAATAGGCGTTCCAACACTTATCGACATTATCGGCGAACTTAAAAAGCCCGGTCGTGACCTTCGTGACGAACTTCCGCCCCCACTTCTCAGAAGCGGCGACGTTATGGAAATCAAAGACCTTAAACCGGGTATGGAGCTTGTGGGTACTGTCCGCAACATCATCGACTTCGGCTGTTTCGTTGATATCGGAGTTCATGAGGACGGTCTGGTTCACATATCACAGATTTGCAGCCGCTATATCAAGCACCCTCTTGAAGCTGTCAAGGTTGGCGAAATAGTAAAAGTCCGTGTTCTTGACGTTGATGTAAAGAGAAGCAGAATTTCACTTACCATGCGTCTTAATGATGAGGAAGAACAAAAGGCACAGCAGCAGCAGCGTAATAAAAAGCCTCAGAAAAAACGTGAAGACCGCAAACCAAAGGGCTTTGACGCAAGTCAGCTCAAAAACAGCAGTTTCCGAATCAAACAGAAATAATGTACTATGTATATATACTCCGATGTCAGGACGACAGACTCTACACGGGTATAACCACCGACATTCATCGGCGGTTCAGGGAGCATTCCGAACAGAACGGCAAAGGTGCAAAATTTACCCGTTCCAATAGACCTGAATCCCTCGCCGCCGTCTGGAGTACGGCAAACCGAAGCCTCGCTTCAAAGCTTGAATACCGTATCAAGGCACTGCCACGCACCAAAAAGCTTGGTCTTATTAGTGATAACTCTGTTTTTACCGCAATTTTCGGTGAAGACTCTGCTTCACTCTATATTCGTGAAGAACTGCCGTGATATGCCGAGGCACACCGCACAAAGCACATCTGATGACTTTGTGCGGTGCTTCCTTAAAAAATGAAAGGAAATTCTGCTATGGACTTGAAAAAAAACATAATAGCACTGTCCGAGGTATGCGGTGCTTCGGGAAATGAAGCTCCTGCCGCCGAACTTGCTCTTGATATGCTCAGGGAATACTGCCCTGCTGCTGAAATCGTTAACGGAAATGTAATCGGAAATTTCGGAAATTTCAGTGAAGAAAAACGTCACCTTGTAATAGATGCACATATTGACCAGATAGGTTTCATCGTTACCGATATCACAGACGAAGGCTTTGTTAAAATTGGAAATATCGGCGGCATAGACCGCAGACTTCTCCCCGCACAGCCCGTTATGATACACGGAAAACGTGACATCAAAGGCGTTATATGTTCCGTTCCCCCACACCTCACAAACGGCGGAAGTGAAGTTCTCTCTTTTGACGATACCGCAATCGACACAGGTATGTCAAAAGCCGAACTTGAAGAAATTGTTTCACTTGGCGACAGTATCACCTTTGACGTTAAGTGCCGTGAACTTCTTGGTCAGCGTATCACAGGCGGTGCTTTGGACGACCGCTGTGGAATAGCCGCAGTTCTTTACGCACTTGATATCCTTAAATCAGAAAAAACTGCATATAATGTAACTGTGGTTTTTTCAGTACAGGAAGAAGTCGGAGAACGTGGTGCAAAAGTAAGTGCATTTAATGTTGATGCTGACATCGCCATTGCTGTTGACGTAAGCTTCGGCTATGCAGTCGGTGAGGACGAAAAATCATGCGGTTATCTTGGAAAAGGTCCAATGATAGGCGTTTCTCCGTCACTTAGCAGAAATCTCTCCGTTCAGCTTATGAATAAGGCTGAAGCCGCTGAAATCCCATTCCAGACAGAGGTCATGAACGGTCTTACCTCTACAAATGCTGACAGATACTCCGTAAGCCGCAATGGTGCGGAAACCTGCACAGTTTCAATTCCGCTGAGAAATATGCATACAAGTCGGAGGCCAAGCGGTCTTAGGAAGACAACTGCTGGTAACAACTCCTTGGCTCACAGAACGACATGGCT
>JAZQND010000198.1:0-6952 GCA_045627145.1 Ruminococcus sp.
AACTATGGCTCCTTCTACTCTTACAGAAGCTGAAAAAGCAGAAATCTGGACAAGTTCCGATACTAAAATCGCTACTGTTGACCAGTGGGGTTGGGTTACTGCCGTTGCTCCGGGTACTTGCACTGTAACCGTTCAGAGCAAGAATAATCCGTCTGTCAAGGCTTCAATAACTGTCACAGTAAACGGTGCTTCAACAGGTTATGTTACAGGCATCGCTTTGACAAAAACAGCAATGAACCTCAAAGTTGGTGCAAGAGATATCTCTTATGTTACAATGCTCCCTACTTCACTTTCTGAAGCATACAAGGAGGAACTCTGGACAAGCTCCAACACAGCCGTTGCTACCGTTGACCAGTGGGGTTGGGTTACTGCCGTTGCTCCGGGTACTTGTACTGTAACCGTTCAGAGCAAGAACAGCCCGTCAGTAAAAGCAACAATAACAGTAATTGTATCATAAAAAATTCAACAGAGATGAGTTATGCATTAAACTCATCTCTGTTTTTTATATGAAAGCCGCCGTCCGTATTACGCCTTCAGTCCTCAGCTTTTCACGGACAGCCAACTGCCACCTTCGGACGACGTATTACTTATTGCCGCTATCAATATCTTATGCAGAAATCATCATTTTGCAACAAAGAAATTTTTGGCAGTATTGCTCCACCAACTAAATCCTGAATTTTTCAGCTTGTCCTGAAGAAGAAATTCTGCGTCAGAAAACCTTGAAATACGAGGTCTCTCCCTGTGGGAGAGGTGTCAGCAAAGCTGACAGGGAGGTTGGCCGAGAGACCGGTATTCCTGCGGTTTTCTTCCTTGACTTTCTCCTTCATTACTTCGCATAAAATATTCAAGATTTAATTGGCGGAGCAATAATATTTGTCACCAATTTGTATTTTATCTGAAATAGTCCTGTTATTGAAATTCTCAATACAAAGTATTATAATGTAATCAGAAAAGAAATAAACAAGAAAAACCCTCACATTAACCCTCACAATTCTCAGTGTTTATCGGTCATGCTCAGGTCTGATGAACACAATACAACACACCTATTAAAATAGTAAAACTCCGCTGAAATATTCAGATACTGATTTTGTATCATCAGTATCTTTATATCTCAGCGGAGTTTTATGTTTTCAGTTCTGATGTCTTACAACACCATATTCATCGTCAAGTCTGTAATAGGGGCATGAATAATTCGTCCCCCGCAAAAACTGATACATCTCATCCTCGTCAAGATTAACAAGACAGACATAGCATTCATAGTCATCATCATAAACATAGTTGGTACACGTTTCACAATTTGTTGCTTTCTTTCCCTGCATGGTCATATATCCTCCATAGAAAGAGTTGCTATTGCATTAAGACTTTCGTCAGCAGTAATTCCTGCAAGGAAATTATAGCTTCCCTGACAGGCTATCATTGCACCGTTATCGCCGCAAAGCTTCTTTTCCGGCATATAGAACTCAAATCCACGCTTTTCGCAAGCCTCAGAAAGTGCCGCACGAACTCCCGAATTTGCTGAAACGCCTCCTGCAAGTGCAACTTTTTTATAGCCGAGTGCCTCTGCCGCACGAATGGTTTTATCGGTAAGTATCTCCGATATCGTATGCTGTAAACTTGCTGAAAGGTCATTTCTGTTTATTTCCGTACCTTTCTGCTCTGCATTATGAAGCATATTAATAACCGACGTTTTAAGTCCAGAAAAACTGAAATCAAATTCATTTCCTGCAACAGTCGGGTGAGGAAGCCTGAACTTTTTATAATCGCCGCTTTGTGCCGCATTATCAACGTGTACTCCGCCCGGATAAGGAAAGCCCATTGCTCTTGCACATTTATCAAAGCATTCGCCTGCCGCATCATCTCTTGTGCGTCCGACAACCCTGAACTTTGTATAGCTCAGAACTTCAATTATATGGCTGTGACCTCCGCTTGCAACCAGACAAAGATAAGGCGGTTCAAGATTCGGGAAGGTGAGGTAATTTGTGGCTATATGACCTGCAATATGGTGAACAGGAATAAGCGGTTTTCCTGACGACATTGCAAGTGCCTTTGCAAAGCTTACTCCAACAAGCAATGCACCGATAAGTCCCGGAGCATAAGTCACGGCAATACCATCAAGGTCATTCAGCGTTACCTGTGCCTCATCAAGAGCCTGACGGACAACTCCAAGTATATTTTCGCAATGACGGCGTGAAGCTATTTCAGGAACTACACCGCCGTATTTTTTATGTTCTTCTATCTGTGTTGAAATAACTGATGACCTTATCTCACGGCAGTCCTTCACAACACTTGCGGCAGTTTCATCACATGAACTTTCTATACCTAATATAAGCATTTTATCCCTCTTTTTATCTCAATTTCTTCTGCATTACAACAGCATTTTCCCTCGGCTGACTATAAAAATTCTTTCTTACGGAAAGCCTTTCAAATCCGCATTTTTCATATAGTCTGATTGCCGCTTCATTTGATTCCCTAACCTCAAGAAAAATGCTTTCCGTATCTTCAGGAAGCAGTTTCAGAAATTCCTGAATCAGCCTGTAGGCGATCCCGTTCCGACGGTATTCGGGAAGTACGGCAACGCTTGTAATATCCGCTTCTCCAACCGCCGTATAGGCTGAAAGGAGTGCCGCAGTTTCGTTTCCATACAAACAACGTAAAACTATCCCGTTTTCCTTTGCGGCTTCCAAACGGAAAGACTCCGCAGACCAGCCTTCTGCACCTACGCACTGACGATCTATACGGGAAAGTATCTCAAATACCTCTATGCTGCTTTTCTGTGTTATCCTTTCAGTCAGAAACTTTGCTTCGATTTTTGAGTGCAACTCTGCACACCTCTATTCTGTGATGTTTAACTTCAATAACGTCGATATGAAGTATATCCGTATCAAGGCTTACCTGTGAACCGTTTTTCGGAATTTCTCCAAGTTCAGCAATAACATAGCCGCCGAATGTATCATATTTATCCGCAGGCAGTTCAATATCAAGCTTTTCACAAACGTCGCTGAGCGAGCATATACCCGGAACTGTCCACTGATTATCGCCTGTCTTTTCAAGCTTTACAGCGGGTTCGTCCTCCGGATCATCTGCAAAATCACCCACAAGCTGTTCAACGAGGTCTGTTATTGTTATAATACCGCTCATACCGCCGTATTCGTCAACAACTATTGCAAAATGGTCAGAACCGTTCTTTTTCATCTGTTCAAAAAGTCTGTCAGCCTTCATATTCTCGTGAACGAAAAACGGCTCACGAACCGCATTTTCCATAATGCTTTCACGGGTTTTGCTGTCTGTACGGAAATAATCCTTCGCATCAAGTACGCCGATAACGTTATCTACACTTTCACCGCAAATCGGGAAAACCGAATGTCTTGTGCGGTGAATGGTTTTCTCCCACACGCTTATATCATCATTGCTCCATAAAACAGAGACATCGGTTCTGTGAGTGCATACCTGTTCAGCCGTAAGGTCATCGAATGCGAAAATGTTTTTGATAATACGATTTTCGTCCTCGTCGATAGTCCCCTTTTCAGCACCCGCATCAGACATCATGATTATTTCTTCCTCTGTTACTGTTTCCTCATCGCTTGTCGGATCAATTCCAAGAAGTCTGAGTATGCCATTAGTTGAAATATTCAGTATAAAAATAAATGGGGCAAAGAAAAGTGTAATAAATCTGAGAAAGCCGCTTAACCTCAAAGCTGTTTTTTCGCAGTCATTCATAGCAAGACGCTTGGGGACGAACTTTCCGAAAACGAGTGTAAAATATGTAAGAACAAGTGTTATCAGAACTATTGAAACGCCTTTAAGAACTGCATGAGGAAATCCTGTATTCAGCTTTTCAAGAACCGCAACCATTTTTTCAGAAAAGCAGTCTGCCGTAAATGCCGCACCGAGGTAGCCTGCAAGAGTAACCACTACCTTCATGGTTGAAATGAAGTGTGTGGGCGTATCTATCAGTTTTTTCAGCACGGCTGCTCTTTTATTGCCGCTTGCCGATAATTTTTCAAGTCTTGTGTCATTTATATTTATTGCCGCTGTTTCAGCGGCTGTAAACACCGCAATAAGTGCTATTATCAAAATTTGCAGAATAATCTGCCCTATCATAAATAAATCCTCCGTTACCAAGTAAATAAGTACAAAAAGACACAGCCTGTCACAAACTTCGGTGCAGACCGTGCCGTATATTCAGATATTCAACGATATTTTCTGCTAAAATTTTATGACAACTGCCGTCAGGGACGGTTTCCATCTCAGCTTACACCTCCAAAAGTAATATAATGTTTATATTATAGCGTAAAAAGCTGATATTGTCAAGGGAAAAAGCGTAATTTTGGCAAGGAAAGCCGCTGCAAAAATTTTTTGTATATTTTAAACAGCAAAATTCATAATAATACTGCTCCACCAACTAAACATTACCCGACAAAGGAAGGAAAAGTTATGAATACTGCATTTTTTGATACCAAACCATACGATATACCGTCTTTTAAAAAATTCGGCAGTGAAAACGGAGTATCTTTCAGATTTTACGAAACAAAACTCAAAGAAACAACCGTAAGTCTTGCCAAAGACTGCGATGCAGTCTGCGTATTCGTAAACGACACCGTAAACTCCGCTGTTATAGACAGACTTGCCGAATACGGTGTAAAAGTCATTGCATTGAGGTGTGCAGGCTATAACAATGTTGATATCGCCTATGCAAAAGGAAAGATACGCATTATCCATGTTCCGGCATATTCTCCCCATGCAGTTGCCGAACACGCTATGGCTTTGCTCCTGACTTCTGTAAGACGAGTTCACAAAGCTTTCATCAGAACCCGTGATTTCAATTTCTCACTGAACGGTCTGACGGGCTTCGACCTTCACGGCAAAACTGCCGGTGTTGTGGGAACAGGAAAAATAGGACGTGTTTTTGTAGATATCTGCCGTGGCTTCGGAATGAATGTCACAGCATACGATAAATTTCCAGACTGCACCACAGGCATAAACTATGTTTCGCTTGATGAACTGCTTGAATCCTCCGACATTATCTCTTTCCACTGTCCGCTTACCGCCGAAACCTACCACACTCTCAATACCGAAACTATTGCAAAGCTGAAGAAAGGCGTGGTCATCATAAATACTTCAAGAGGTGCGTTAATAGATGCAGAAGCACTGCTTGAGGGTATCAAATCACGAAAAATAGGAGCTGCCTGTCTTGATGTCTATGAGGAGGAATCAGACGTTTTCTTTCAGGATTATTCAGGTCACATTATTGACGACGATATTCTTGCAAGGCTTATTTCAATGCCGAATGTTATCGTAACCTCCCATCAGGCATTCCTCACAGAAGAAGCACTGAACAATATTGCCGAAACTACCGTAAAAAATCTGGTCAAATGCGGCAATAACGAAAAATGTGATAATGAAATAATTACTGATTGAATTTTTCGGTTTCAGAAATTATCCTGTCTTTGTATGCATCACGCAGTTCTTCCCACGAACCGTAAGGAGTTCCGTTAAGAAAAGCTGTTGTCAGAACGTTTACGGCTGCACCGTTGTTTCGGCTGTCTACACCGTACATTCCTCCGCCCATTCCGTATGCAAAGTCAAATATCGGACATACACTTTCAGAGCTGAGGTACTCCTGTATAACATCATACTGTTCTTCGGTAAGGTAACTGTCCTCAAACTTTGAATCCGCACTTCCTTCAGCAAGAGCCGCAGCTTTTGCCGCCTCCTTACAGCCCGGTTCTTCTGCTGCAAGTCTTTCGCATTTCAGGTAAGTTGCAACAGCTTCTCCCTTAGCGGAATTTTTAACCAGCATTCTTGCGTTGTAATCGCATGAAATATAATATTTATCATTACCTTCTGGCTTTGGGAACGGAACAGCCATTAAGTCCTTATCCTTATTCAAAGCATTTGATTCTTTTAATGCCCAGTCACCCATTGCAAAGAAAAGAATAGTACCATCTGACGGAAAATGTCCTATCCAGTTGATTCTGTAAAGACCTTTCTGTGCTATTTCCTGCAATAATGCTTCTGCATCTGCAATTTTCTCATCATCAATGTTATTAACGAGCAGACCGTTTTCATTATTTACTATTGTATGACCTGTTGATATGAGTGCTTCTTTTCCGAAATCACCGTTTATTCCGTAGCGGTAAGTTCCCATCGGAGCATTTCCGACAAACTGTTCCATCATAGAAACAAATTTATCCCAGTTCCATTCGCCGCTTTTATAAAGTTCATAGGGATCATCAAGATTTTCTTCCTGCATCATCTTTCGGCTGTAAGTGATGAGGAAAGGTTCATCAATGCTGTAAGGGATAACATAATGTCCGCCGTTATAAGCAAACATTTCAATAGTATCCTGCATATTGTCCCATAAGCCTTCGTTCATGCCAAGCTGTTCATAGTATGCATCAAGAGGTTCAAAAAGGTCTTGTTTAACATAGTAAGGCATGGTTTCTGTTTCATACTGAAACATATCAACTTCTTCGCCTGAAAGAACCATCTCTGAAAGACGGGTATATCTGTCCTTTGCATAAACAGGAACATAATTTATTTTTCCGCCGTAAACATCTTCAAAAAGTGCAAGAGCCGTACTTCTTTCCTTTCCTTCGGCAGGATTGAGGTCATAATCGCCAAGCCATGTAATGGTCATGGCTTCATTGGCTTCGGCAGGTGTAAAGCCTTCTTCTGTAGCTTCTTCTGTGGTGAGCTGTTCGGTCACCGGTTCTGTTTCTGAATCTTTATTTTTTGATTTGGAACAGGATACTGCTGTGAATATAAATAAAGCCGCTGTAATAACTGCCTGTATTTTTTTTAGTTTGTTCATTTATTTGTTTGCCCCTTTCATGCCGCCGCACAAATCTGCGGTGCATATCTATTATACTATACACCTATTTCCGTGTCAAGTATTGCTCATTACATACTCACGGCTACTGCATTTAAAATTTAAGGGCACCTCTAAAAA
>JAZQND010000199.1:0-5628 GCA_045627145.1 Ruminococcus sp.
GAGAGGGCTTGACGCAGCAGATGCTGTGCATAGCTGCTTTTTCTCAGAAGGGGTTTTTAGAGGTGCCCTTGAATAATTTATGCGAAGTAATGAAGGAGAAAGTCAAGGAAGAAAGCCGCAGAAATACCGGTCTGTCGGTCAACCTCTCTGTCAGCTTCGCTGACACCTCTCCCACAGGGAGAGACCTCGTATTTCAAGGTTTTCTGACGTAGAATTTCTTCTTCAGGACAAGCAGAAAACTTGCCGTCATTAAAGTTTAAGGCAGTGCCGCATAAATTACCATTAATGATTTTGTGCGGTAATATTTATCTGCGTTTTTCGGAATGGTGTTTTGAAGTACTATCAGCCATATATGGAATAATATCGCTGTAGGAATCACGATTGTTTTCATCTGCGGCATTGGCAGGAATAAGTCCTGTCATATCGCTCATGGAAGCAGACGGAAGCGTGTATTCAAGTTCACTTTGTTCAGGTTCGGGTGAAGGTATATTCTTTTTTTTCTTACTCATTACTAAATCCTCCATAATATTATCGGGAGATTACATCCCGACAATATTATGTGCAGTTTTTCTTAAAAAAACAACTATTTTTGTGTGTATGGGTATAGACAAAATAGACAAAATATGTTATAATACTTGTGAACAAGTTATAAGGCACTATTAAAGGCAACAACGCACAAAGATTGTTCGGCAGAAACGCAGTCGGATTTTCCTTTAAATTGCACAGGAATAGGGAGAGACAGCGTATGACAGAATAGATGTAAGTTTATGACGTAAAAAGTCGTCAGACTTGCTTTGTACGGTGTTGCCATAAAGCCTGCATTAACAGTTGATGCAAGCCGTTGCCTGTGCAGCAAAAGCTGCTTTAACCATGTCTGATAACAGACAGGAAAGGAATAAATATGCTTCACGAGAAATCATGTGGTGCAATTGTCTATCGAAAATTTCACGGAAATACCGAGATTTTGCTGATAAAACATATCAACAGCGGGCATTGGTCTTTTCCGAAAGGTCATGTAGAAAAGGGCGAAACTGAAATTGAAACTGCACGCCGTGAAATTATGGAGGAAACTTCTATTGACGTTATAATTGATCCGACATTCAGGGAAACTGTGACATATTCACCAAAAAAAGATACTATCAAAGTGGTCGTGTATTTTCTTGCAAAGGCGAAAAATGTCGATTTTTTCCCGCAAGAGGACGAAATAGCTGAAATACGCTGGGTAGATATATCCTATGCAGCTAATATTCTCTCTTATGAAAATGATAAAATTATAGTATCAAAAGCTAAAAATATAATAAAGTCAGGGGTGTGATGGTTATGAATAAAAAGAAAATAGCGGTTCTTTGTCTTACCTGCCTTGCAATTTTTTCAGGCTGCGGTTCTCCTGCGGACAAAATGAAGAATATTTTTTCAAGCGACAATGTCGCCGGTGATTCAAGCGGCGGAGTAAGAAATGAAGAAAAAGCAGTTTCCAAATCAGATACGGCTGTGAACAGAGAAGCCGTTGAATCGGCTGAATCAGCTGAGGGCGAAAGTTCAGATTTAGATGTTGAACTTTTGTCAAACGGCAAGGATAAAAAGAAAGATACAGATGATACTCTTTTGCGTGAAATGCTCGTGTATTCATGCTCTATGGATATTGATGTGCTGAATTTCGACGAAACACTTGAAAAATTCCGCAGTGCCCTTGCTGAATATGAGGGATTTATCGAAGTTGAAAATTATAACAACGGTAAAAACGCTAATCGCTGGTATGACGCTGATGAAGAAAAATGGAGTACATACAGTGCAACAGTAAGAATACCAAGCCGTGTTTATTACGATTTCTGTGATGTCGTTTCAGGACTTGGTGACTTGAGAAATCAGAATGCCTCGGTAGACAATATGAGCAGAGAATACAGCGATGTTTCAACCACTCTCAAAATCTATGAGAACCGTGAGCAGCGATATCTGAAAATGCTTGCCGAAATCACCGACGAAAGTGAGGCTATCATAATTGAGGACAAGCTTACTGAACTTCAAATTGATATTGCCAAACTTAAAACAAGAATAAATGAAATTGAAACAGATGTCGCATATTCTTTTGTCTATGTAAATATCAATGAGGTAAGAGAATATAAGGAAAAGCCTGTAAAGACCGATACATTCGGACAAAGACTGAAAAATACAGTATCCACTACATGGGAAGGCTTCCTTGATTTCCTTGAAGATTTGTTGTTCATTATTATTAAAGTATTACCTTATATAGTTGTGATTGGACTGTTCTTATTCATCTTTATTAAACTGAAAAAGCTTTATGATAAGTTTATGAAAAAATCTGACAAACCTTCAAAGCAGTCACCTCCTAAACCCGTAAAGCTTCCTCCAACTAATAATATGCCGAAACAGGAACCTCCTGCAAATATTAATCAGAATGTTTCACCTGAACCTCCGGCAAATCAGCCAACTCCCAACCCTGAAAATAACCAGAATAAAAAAGATTAACCTATAAAAAATAACGCTCATATTATATTTCCGTACTTTTTATCGGGGCAAACCTTTCTCAAAAGGGTTCTCCCTCAATAATAAGCATGGTAAATGTAGATATGAGCGTTATTTTTTTATAGGTTAAAGCAGAGTAATGCCGTTTTCGGAGCATTTTTTAATCATATCGTTGGGCCATACAGAAGACTGGACTTCTCCGATATGTGCTTTTTCGAGGAGGAGCATACAGAGTCTTGACTGACCGATACCGCCGCCGATAGTAAGCGGGAGGGTATTGTTGGCAATCATTTTGTGATATTCATACTTCATTCTGTCCTCTGCACCGTAAGCGGCAAGCTGTGAGGCAAGAGAGGCGGAATCGACACGGATACCCATAGAAGAAATTTCCAAAGCTCTGTCGAGGATATCGTCCCAGAAGAAGATATCGCCGTTCAGTGACCAGTCGTCGTAATCGGGGGCTCTGCCGTCGTGCTTTTCTCCGCTTGCGAGTTTACCGCCGATTTGCATAATGAAAACTGTTTTATGTTCTTTTACGATAAGATATTCACGTTCATGAGGCGTTTTATCAGGGTACATATTTTCAAGTTCCTGAGTTGTAATGAAGAAAACGTCCTCACAAATGTTTCTTTTAAGAACAGGGTAACGCAGGCTGACTTTTCTTTTGGTAAATGCAACAGCCTTTACAACAGCTCTGACAGCATTTTTGAGATAATCAAGATTTCTCTGTTCGGCAGTGATGACCTTTTCCCAGTCCCACTGGTCAACGAAAATAGAGTGGATATTATCTGCGTCATCATCACGGCGGATAGCGTTCATATCGGTGTAGATACCTTCACCGGGCTGGTAGCCGTAGCGATAGAGAGCCATTCTTTTCCATTTTGCAAGTGACTGGACAACTTCTGCATCGCTTCCTATTTCTTTGATATCGAAATCAACTTTTCGTTCAACACCGTTGAGGTCGTCGTTGATACCGCTTCCTTTTCTTACGATAAGTGGGGCAGAAACACGGTCAAGAGTGAGTGCGAATGAAAGAGCCTGTTGAAAAATGTCCTTGATATATTTGATAGCGTGCTGAGTTTCTCTCAGTGTAAGAGATGACTTATATTCCTCAGGAATATAAAGTGACCTTGACATATTTATCCCTTTCCTTCCTGTAAATTCAATTTCTCATTCCACTATATGTGAAAGTCTGAGTCTTTGGGCTTCATTAGCAGAAAAACCGAATTTTTCATAAAATGGTATTTTGCTTGGAACGGCACAGAGTTCGACGAAAATTTCCGTTCCCTTTACGCCGTTGTCGTTGATGAATTTCATAAGTTCATTAATAAGAAGTCTGCCCAAGCCCTTTCCCTGATATTCAGGTCTTACAATAACGTCTTTGATATAGTAGTTAAGTCCCATATCTCCGAGCATTCTTGCCATAGCAACAACTTTTTCACCGTCGTAAACAGAAACTCTGAAAAGAGTATGAGCGAGGGCAAGTTTGGTTTGTTCGGCAGTTGGCGGACCGTCCCAGACGGATTCCCATAATGAAATAAATTCTTCTGCTGTAAGCTCGTTATATTTTATGGTAAAATCGTTCATTAAATTCAACCTCTGTAATTTTATCTGATAGAGCCGACTGTTCTTGGATAGAGGATAACGTCACGGATATTAGCCATTCCTGTGGTATACATGATAAGTCTTTCAAATCCAAGACCAAATCCGCCGTGAGGTACAGAACCGAACTTTCTGAGGTCGAGGTAATCGCTGTAGAGTTCGAGGTTCATTTTTCTTTCTTCCATAGCGGCGATAAGCTTGCCATAGTCAGCTTCACGCTCACTGCCGCCGATAATTTCGCCTACACCCGGTACAAGGAGGTCAACGGCTGCAACGGTTTTTCCGTCAGGATTCTGCTTCATATAGAATGACTTTATTTCCTTTGGATAATCTGTAACGAAAACAGCTTTTTTGAATACCTTTTCGGAGAGATATCTTTCGTGTTCAGTCTGAAGGTCACAGCCCCACTCTACAGGGTAAACAAATTCTTCGCCTGATTCCTGAAGGAGTCTGATAGCTTCTGTATAGGTAACTCTGCCGAAATCGTGGGAGATAAGTTCTTCAAGACGTTCAATAAGACCTTTTTCAAAGTGTGCGTCAAAGAATTTCATTTCGTCAGGACAAGTGTCGAGAAGCTCACGTATAACGTGTTTCAGCATATCTTCGGCAGTTGCAATAACGTCATCGAGTTCAGCAAAAGCAATTTCCGGTTCAACGTGCCAGAATTCTGCAAGGTGCTTTGGGGTGTTGGAGTTTTCAGCACGGAAGCTTGGGCCGAATGTATATATCTTACCCATTGCCATTGCTGCAACTTCACCTTCAAGCTGTCCTGAAACTGAAAGACCTGCACGTTTTCCGAAGAAGTCGTTTGCGTAGTAATCGGCTTCATTTTTATAATCATTGCTGTAGCCGATAGTGGTTACCTGAAACATTTCGCCTGCACCTTCACAGTCACTGCCTGTAATGAGAGGGGTGTTGATGTAAACGAAATTGTGGTTCTGGAAGTATTTGTGGATAGCCTCCGCAAGTACGGAACGAACACGCCAAACAGCATTGAATGTGTTGGAACGTCCTCTGAGGTGCGGGATAGAACGGAGAAATTCAAGTGAATGACCTTTTTTCTGGAGAGGGTAATCAGTAGGGCAGTCACCGAGGATTTCAATATCGGATGGCACTGCATTGATTTCGATAGTATTGTTTCTGCCTGCAACAGCCTTGCCTGTTACCTTGACAGACATACCAACACGGGGTTCTTTGTATTCAGCGTCGCTTTTTTCAACAACGACCTGAATATTTTTAAGGGATGTACCGTCGTTTACCTCAACGAAAGCGACGCTTTTTGAATTTCTTGAAGTACGAACCCAGCCGCATACAGTAATGGTCTGGTCAACGTATTCCTGTGATTTGATGATATCAGCGATATCAATGTGTTTCATAATAATCTTTCCTTTCAGAATAAAATAAAGGCAACACCGCACAAAGCACGTCTGACGACTTTGTACGTCATAAACTTGTATCTTTTCCGTCATCTTGCACAGAAATTCTTTGCCATACGACAGTATGCCTGCAAAATTTCTGTACAATCTGACGAAAAATCTAACT
>JAZQND010000200.1:0-2754 GCA_045627145.1 Ruminococcus sp.
ACGATCCGACTTAGAGGCATACCTCAACACTGATGAGAGGATAAGGAAGCTCTGGGAAACGGCAGTGAAGCTTGAAGGCTGTAAGAAGTCAGCAGGAACGCATGCCTGCGGGCATATCCCCACTCCCGTTCCCTGTGAGGATTTGTTCCCCTGCGGAATGGACGATGAAACAGGCTATCTCGTATGCCAGTACGATATGGCAGAAGCAGAGCATTTGGGCAACCTTAAGAAAGACCTTCTGATGCTCCGTAACCTCACAATCATAAACGAGGCACATAAGGCAGTCCGTGAGCATTACGGAGTGGAAGTACCCCTGTGGGATGATACCATACTCTATGATATGGATGCCTTAAAGCTCTTCTGGACAGGCGATACCTTGGGTATCTTCCAGTTCGAGTCAGGCGGTATGGTGAAGTTCATGAAGGAATTAAAGCCCGATACCTTCGAAGACATAATAGCGGGAGTATCACTTTACCGTCCGGGTCCTATGGATTACATCCCTGATTATATCAGGGGTAAGCACGACCCGGCATCGGTAAAGTACCTCACGCCCGAATTAAAGCCCATACTTGAGGCTACCTACGGTGTAATCGTATATCAGGAGCAGGTAATGCAGATTTGCACGAACCTTGCAGGCTTCACCATGGGACACGCCGATATCGTAAGAAAAGCCATGGGAAAGAAGAAGAAGGATATAATGGAAGCCGAAGAGCCGAACTTCGTAAAGGGCTGTGAGAATAACGGCATAAGAGGCGAGATAGCTTCAGAGATATGGTCAAGGATGAAGAAGTTCGCAGAGTATGCGTTCAATAAGTCCCACGCCGCCTGCTATGCATGCATCTCGATGCAGACGGCGTACCTGAAGGCACACTATCCTATGGAGTTCATGGCAGGTCTCCTTACCTCCGTAATGGATAAGCCCGACAAGTTCACTGCATACTTCAACGGTGCAAGGGCTATGGGCGTGAGGATTGACCGTCCCGACATCAATACCTCGCTTCCGGGCTTCAGTTCGGGGAAGGAGAGCGTTACCTTCGGTCTTGCTTCCATATCCCATGTGAGCGTGACCGTAGCAGAAGCCATCGTACAGGAGAGGAAGAACGGAAGGTTCGTATCCTTTAACGATTTCAGGACAAGGATGCATGGCAGGGTGAACAAGACCGCACTTGAGAACCTTGTAAGGGCAGGCTCGATGGATGGCTTCGGCAACCGCAACAGCCTCCTGAATGCCCCCGTAAAGAAGGTTTCAAAGAGGACGATGGCAGGACAGCTCTCGCTCTTCGATACGGCAGTCCCCGAATATCTCGATAACCTTCCCGAGATGAGCACCTTTGAGCTCTTAAAGTCCGAGAAGGAAGCTACGGGCGTATATCTTTCGGGGCATCCCCTTTCGGAGTTCATAAGGAAGAAGACCGAGACACCCATCTTTGACCTCCTTCCTTCAGAGGACGGGGAAGGTATCCCTACCGAGAGCACCTACCACGAGGGAATGGATGTGAGCGTACTTGCCATATTCTCCGAGGTAACGAAGCGTTTCACCAAAAAGGATGGAAAGGCAATGGCTTCGGTAGTAATAGAAGACGAGACCGGAAGCATCCGTGGCGTGATATTCCCGAAGCAGTATGAGAAGTTCAAGGACTGTCTTGAGGAAGGCGTACCGTACATAATCACGGGCAATCTGTCAGAGGACGGGGATTCGCTCCAGATTGTAGTGAATTCCGTAGAACCCGTTTCAGAGAGCCGTAACGAGGATATGCTCCATTACTTCATAAAGGCAGAGGATGAAGAGGTATGCGACCTTATCTGCCACACCTTAAAGAACGGACGGTTCAGGACAACCCTTTTCCATAACGGGATGGTGAAGACCAAAGGAAGCAATATCCCCGAAGTCCTTGACAGGATAAAGGAGATTGCAGGCGAAGACAATGTAAAGGTAAGATACGACTGATAAGATGGAAGGACTGTGTAAACATTTTTACACAGTCTTTTTTACGCAGTCCTTTTCGTATAAGAACCTGTTTTTAACTATAAACATTATGAAAGCAATTAAGAATTCAGAATTAGGAATTATGAATTATGGTTTGACTTCGTAATTCATAGATTCTGATTCACAACGAAAGGAGAAAAACAATGTTCGAGGGATACAGGGATGAGCTGTATAAGGCTGATTACAGCAGTATGATTCTCACAGGAAGGGAGAGGGCAAGGTATGAGGCACTTTCAGAGCTCTTAAAGAACGACAACGAGGTGCTTGCGGAGTCTGAGGAAAGGTTCTACGAAAGATATGATGCCTCACATACGGATGCAGAGAAGGCAGGGCATGACTACTATATAACGAGAAGGAACGACTTCCTTGCCTCGAAGGAATGGAAGGATTTGTTCAGGCTCCATTCGATACACTACGAGGAATATGCTTCCATAAGGGAGGCAGGCAGGGAAAGATATGCAAAGGTATATCTTGAGCTTGAAAAGGCAGAGAAGGATAAACCCTTGTCCCACTGCAATATCGACATAGGCTATGACCTTGAGAAGTTCAAGTGTCTTCTCCCCGGTGACATCTTAAAGGTGGACGGCATGGGCGAGGATGTAAGATGCACGGTCACGGGCAGACCTTATTACAACAGCGACTCCGATGAGAAGGGCTGGGAAGTGGAAACCAGTAACGGCGTTATCGCTCTTGAGAACGACATCATAATCACGGGTCACGATGATGAGGAATTCCCTGCGGAAGCCTTTGCATTGGATGAGGATGCC
>JAZQND010000201.1:0-9892 GCA_045627145.1 Ruminococcus sp.
AATAATCCCGAAGTAAATGCGGTATTACATGACAGAAAATTAGAATCAAAGAATTTAGATGAATTAACACTCCTTGATTGTTTAATTAAAAGTGAGTCTGACGGATTAACTCTTACAGAGATAAGAAATATTATGGCTAACAATAATTGTTCTATCAAAAACGCTATAGATAAGATAAAAAGCGATAATAATCGTAGCTCTAAAATTGGGGAAATTCATGTAGCTAATAATGGGCAGATAATGAAGATTGTTGACTTTAGAGGCTGTGGAGATATAAATGTAGAATTTGAAGATGGAACTGTTGTAGAACATGTCTCATATGCGGCGTTTAAAAAAGGAATGGTCAGAAATCCTTCTTTACTATTAGGAAAACCTACTAGGGCTAAAAATGGACAGATGATGGAAATAATAGCATGGCGAAATTCTTTGGATTTTGATATTAAATTTGAAGACGGAACAATTGTTCATGGAACGAGTATGGCAAATTATAATCGTGGTGACATAAAAAATCCAAATTTTTCAAAACCTACCAAATATAATATAGGAGATGTTAAATATGCTAAAAATGGCATTAGGATTAAATTAGTTTATCAGCATACATCTACCGACGTAGGGATAGAATTTGAAGATGGAACATTAATTGAACATACCACTATTACAAAATGGTCCACGGGCGAAGTAAAATATCCATCAATCAATCCTAGAGGTACTGGTTCATTTAGTAACTTTATTGTACAACGTTCATTTAAAGATAATAACAATGTCTACTATAAATGTAAATGTAATACATGCGGTTTAGAAGATATATTAACACCACAGCAAATGATTGAACATTATAATTTAATACATAAATAATTATTAACCTAATATTAGATGTAGAAAGGGATAAAAATGGCAAGAAATAAAAAAGATAGTAAACCTGTTAATGTATATTTAGAAAAAACAATCTTTGACGAACTCAACGTCGTTTGCGATAAGACAGGTATTTCAAAAACATCAATTATAGAAAAAGCGTTGTCGGAATATTTTCTTAAATTAAAAACAGATGGTATTAAGTTATAATTTTGTGGTTATAGATATGATAAAGAAATTCTAATTAAACCTGCTTACTTTGTGCAATGTTGAATTAAAAACGACTACTTTATGCATTTTATAAGTTAAAAATTTTAAGCTATGGTTGCACAAAGATGTATGATAGACGCAAAGAAATCCTAGAAATTCGGGATTTTAAAAATTTCATTTTGTGCATGTTTTAGTTAAATCGACAATTTGTGTCAGTTTAACTAAAGTTGGGGTAAAGTCCCCGTTATGAAAAGTCCGTAAAATCGGGCTTTTTATTATGCTACAAAAATATATTCCCCAAAGTATGCTTTATTTATTTAATTCATACATTGGGGAAAGTAGTAGTGATAAACCTAACTTTGGGTAAAGTGATAATATTTAAGCAAAGTTAGGGTAAAGTCGGAAATTAAGCTTTTCCTGTCTCTTTATACTTTTCAATATACGCTAACATTGCTCGCTCAAGAGCTTTGGTTTTAGAAAGTCCAGTTTCTTCACAGAGCTTTTCAAATTCATCTACTGTCTTCACATCAATTCGGCAGTTCACAGCCTTATATTCTTTATCAATTTTCTTCATCTAATTCTGATTCCTTTCTAATGTCATCCCTAACAGCTCTTTCTAATAAATGATTTACATAGATTGGACACTCTCTATGATACGAAGAAGTGGGCGAGGATTCCCATTGCTTTAGAGTGCCTAATGGTATTTCATATTTATCAGCAAATTCCTGCTGTTTTAAATTAGTTAATTTTCTGATTTCCTTAATAGTCATATCTATATCCATCCTTTATATGATGGCTTAATCATATCATTGATTTAATCCTTAATACAGAGTTTCTTCTTATATTTAACTTCTGTCCGAATTTCAACATCTAATACATTATCAAGACAAGCATTAATAATATCCGAGATACTCAAACCTGTATCATTTTTTATTTGTCTCAATTTTGCATCATTATCAACAGTTGGTTGAAATATTATTCTTGTAGGCTTTTCCATATTTTTCTCCTTACAATTGTGATAGAAACATAATAGCGTTGTATGCTTCTATTGGCATATCTGTTTCTTTGCATACATAATTTATAAATTCTTTATCATCAATATCTACACCCATTTCAGATGCGAGCAAGGTGATAATATTAAATACCCATGCCATAAATGTATTCCTCCTAATTAGATAAAGTTTTTGAATCTGTTATCATATCAAATAGACGTTTCTTTTTAATAGGACTTGAAAATATATATGTTAATATTTCCTGTTCAGTTGCTGATAATCCATCCATTGCTGTACCAACTGTATGTGATGGAGTAGCAGACACTGTTTCATTATTATATGTATAATCGTATATCAACTTATTTATAACTGCATTTAGATTTTGTTTTGCTACTATATTTGTATCGCTTTGTATTTTTGCAGTAAAATCATCTCTCAATTCTTGAGTAACATATACAGATATAGGTTTATTTCGCTTATCTTCAGGATTAATTTTTGGTCTGCCCATCTTTATACCTCACTTATTTTATAAAATTTAAAATATCATCAATATTCATTTCTATATACATATTAAGATACTGTTGAATTGAATATGATTTATCTACACATTGTCTTTCAAGTTTTTCCAAACAAATAGGAGATAAAGTCAACGCTATTTGCTTCTTTTTATCATCTGGGTTCTTTTTTGGTCTACCTGCCATAATATTAAAATCCTTTCTTTATGCACATTGAAAATATCCGTAAGGGCTGCACTGAGCAAAATATTCAACCCTCTTATTCTTACAAAGACAAACCGCTTCATTTGCATTTATATCGTATTTATTTCGAAATGGCTTTTCCCATTTTTTATGTACTGAAATCTTATTCCAATCTTTTATTAAAAATCCAATTGAACTTTGCTCAATAATTCTGCTGATAATATCTTCATACTTTTTAAAAAACTGAACAGATATTATGCCATACACAGGAAAATTAGATTTAAGATTTTTAAATCTCTTTAAATCATCTACAGTTATTATTTCAACAAATGAAATAGGGCGGTAATCTTTATTATTCATTATTGTATAAAAAGGATTGCCATCATACGATAATTCAAATAATCCAATGCCTTTAAAACCTGTATATTTCATACTTGGTATAAAATGTTTCCATATAAACTGATTATCTTCTTTTATTAGTAAATTAAATAATTGTAAAATGTTTCCATCGCAAAAAGTTTCTTTTTTATGATAGAAGAGTGGGGCTTTACCTACTTTTAAATAATCATCTTTCTTTTTAAATCCTGAAAGTTTATTACCTATGAGTTGTAATTCTTTCCTTATTTCTTTAGGAACACTGTCTTTATGATGTTCAGGATTAGGTAAATTCCCCTGACATATACCATTTAATCTATAGCCTAAATAGCCTTCAGCATAATTTGCATATTTGGATTTAATTTGAAAATATGTAATGATATTTGCATATCTGGCCCCAGAATTATCAGACAAATGATTATTAAACCTACCATCTATACTCTGTATTGTTTGTCCTACATACAGATATAAACTATCAAAGCTATATATGTATATATAGGTATATCCATTCATAGGGCGTTCATCAATTTTCGTTGGAGTTTGTATAAACAAATCATTCATGATAAATATTTATTCCCACCTTTTTTATTTTAATTCATCTTATTTATACATGTATTATCCTAAGTGACTCATCACTAATATCACAGCTCTTATCCATTTCAAATCCTGTATCAGCCAAAATATGTTCAGGCAAAGAATTGCGTTCTAAAACTATATTTGAACAAATTCGCTCTTTGGCTAATATTAATATATTGTGTAAATAGGAAAGTGCATTGACTTTAATATTGCCCAGTTCATCGAATACGCAAGATAAATTTTTGCAATCATTATTTAACGGTAAACAATCAGAATGGATTTTATCTAATTGTTCAGCTATTAATTTATATGTAGATTCAGGTATATCTTTTCTTAAATATAAATTCGAAATTAAATTATTTAACTCTGCTAATTCTAATTGTGATTGGGTAATATTAACTATTTTATTCCCAATTTCTATTTGAAAATCTCCGAATAAACGCTCGAACTGTCGTTCAACAGATAACAACTCGACACAAAATGAATAAATCATGTCCTCATCATACTTTGATATGACCTCATCTGAAGATGATTCATTTATTTCATAGGTATCATCATCCAATAGTTTAGTATTACATAAAATTTTAAGATTTCCTATTTTTAGTGTTTCAACTGTAACATCGGTTTGTGAATTATCCGTACTGCTTTTAGAAACCTTTATTTCTTTATATAATTCCCATTCAAAAGACTCTGGTAAGTCTGTAAGAAATTGACCTAATCCATCATGAATTTGATTTATATTGTAATAATCACCAGTGTTGTATAAAGAAATAAAATGACTTTCTAATATCATTGCACTTGTTCTATTTAAAGGCTCATCTGTTCTTAAAACTTCTATCATCCAAGTCTTATTAAATGTCCACTCATCATAATTATGTTGTTTAATTCTTAAAGGTACATTATTTGAAATACCAACATATTTTATTTCGTTGTCAGCTTTATCTATATATCGATAAACATATGTTATTTGTGTGTGCATATATCTTCCTTTTTAAAGTTGTCATTGATTACTTATATACACATTATAGTCGTCAATGATAACTTTGTCAAGCAAAAAGTATTCATTGATAACTTTTTATAAATTTTTTGCTTCATATATAGGAAGATAGTGCGTAAGATAATACGCAAGATGGATGCGAAAATTTAGTAGTTGCATTTTGTAGATTTTGCGTGTATAATGACTCTAACTAAATATATTCAAAATAAAAGAACAGCCTCACCGACCAAAGTTTAGCTGTTCTCCCTTAATTCTTATTAACTTAAAGGCGTTATGCCTATTCGTTACTTGATTTGATATTAGAAATTGTAAATGTTTTAGAGGGTTTTGTCAACAGTAAATCCTTATTTCATCGCACATTTAAGCATATTTTATCAGATTTTACAATTTCCATTCCTATTTCTATCCATAAATCTATGGATTTTTACCCAGTAACACAAAGTTAATATCCAAATAAGGGCGTGGTCTAACCTTTTGTACTATTGAAAGGAGGGATTAGCCTATGAAGTACAAATTCACTCAACCAATAGATATGCCTCGTGGAACACATTATGGCAATAACTATTGGATATTTGAATCTCGTAAGCTCCATCGTAGAGTGACCGCATTTTCAAATATGGAATATGAAAATCTTCTGACATTAGAAATGAATCCTGAAGTTGAATATTTCTGTGAGCAGCCTTGCAAAGTAACAGTATTTGTAGGTGGCAAAGAAGTTAATACGGTGTTCGATGTCTATGTGGTCTATAAAGATGGAAGAGAAGAGTTTCAAGAGGTTAAGTATCAGGAGGAATTGGATTCTGATACTGACAAAGGTGAACGTAGTCGTAATCAGCTTGTTGCTCAAAAGATGTGGTGTTTACAGAATGGCTTCGATTACAATCTTCGGACTGATAAAGATATTGAAGATGGTGAATTTTACATCAGAAATTTATCATCTTTGGCAACAAAGGCTCGTAGATTTCACATTGAATCAGATGTAGCTGATAAAGCTATTATCAATTATCTTGCAGAAGCAAATTGTACAACTATCGGATTCCTTGTAAGTAGTGGTCGTTTTGATAATGGCAAAACAATAGATTATCTCGCAGACCTTTACTATAGAGGAATCATAAATCTATCAGACATTCATAATGAATGTATTGGCAATAAAACGGAGGTGATTTTCAATGGCTGCTAAGAAATTTGATGTTAATGAGCTGAAGATTATCCGTGAGAGTTGGGATGATATTCCTGTTGAAGTAGTTCCTGAGAATTATCGTGATACATACAAGAAACGTAAAGAAGCTGTTGATATGTATATTGACGGTTATAACGTGACTACTATAGAGGAACGAACAGGGGTATCATACAAGCACATTACATCGCTTGTGGATAAATGTATGACAATGACTACAGAAGGATATGCAGGCTATCAAGGATTAATTCCACATGTACGATTAAATACTGATGGTTCAAATAAAGATACTGGCGAATTTTCAAGACTTATATCTAAATATCCTTCACTTAAAGATTTTATTATCGGCAACTTCTTTGGAGACAAGAAATACACACTTGAAAAGAATATGAATCTGAAAACTCTGCATAATAAGTTTCTTGCAGAATGTTTGCGTGTAGGTGTGCAACAGCATGAATATCCATTCAACACATCTAATCGAGGGTATGTATCTCTTTGCAAGTATGTAAAAGTATTACAAATTGAAAATGTAAATAAACAGGCTACAAGAGAATCTAAGGATAATATGCAGAAGATTTATTCTACTGGACTTGGAGACAGATATACCCGCAATGCTCTGATTCCATTTTCTGTAGTTCAAGTTGATGGTCATATTATTGACCTTGAGTATAATGTTGAGATTTATAACAACGATGGAACAGTAAGCAAAACTATTGCTACAAGGGCTTGGATATTTGCAGTTATAGATGTCGCTACAAGATGTATTTTAGGATTCTCTGTATCACAGGAATTTAACTATAACCAGTACGACGTAATGGATGCTATAAAGAATGCAATCGTACCTCGTGAAAAGATGGATTTTACAATAAAAGGATTTAAGTATCCCGAAAATGGTGGATATTATTCTTTAGCATTTCCAGAATTGAAATATGTGTTATTCGATACGATTATGCTCGATAATGCTAAATCACATCTTGCAGGATACACAGTTAATAAGATAGTGGATGATTTGAAATGCTCAATCAATTTTGGCTCAGTCGCAACGCCTGAAACAAGGGGTATCGTAGAACGATTCTTCGGTGGACTTGAAACAAGAGGATTTCATAAATTACCTGCAACAACAGGCTCCCACACAAGAGATTTAAAAAGAAGAGAACCTGAAAAAGCTACGCTCAAATACGATATCACTTATGATGAGATTGTCGAATTATTAGAGGTTTTAATCGCTGAATACAATAATACTCCTCATAGTGGCATTGAGAATCTTACACCTCTCGAATCAATGCGTAAAAAGATATTTGAAGCAGGTATGATGCCTACGCTTGCAGATGCAGAAATGATGACTGCGATTGAACATCTTGATTATAGAACTGACACACGTAAGGTTGTCGGTGGTAAGAACGGCAAGAGAGCGTATATCAATTTTATGAGTACAGAATACAGAAGTAGAGAGTTGGCTCTTACGGGAGCATATATCGGACAGACTATTACTATTATGTATAATCCGAGAGATATATCTACTGTAGAGGCTTATACATCTGATGGATTATATATAGGTACTCTTACTGCAAAAGGTGAGTTTGGAACTAAATCTCATTCAGTTAAAACTCGTAAGAATGCAGCTAAATTTGCTCGTGAAAGAGGTAGGGCTAATCTTGAATTTGATACGCCTATAACGGCTTATGAGCAGTCTTTATACGATAAAGGTAAAACTGATAGACGTAATGCTACAAAGGCTGATATCGTCCGTAGAGAGCAAGGTAAAGAGCCTATATCTATAAGACAGGAAAAGAATACAAAAGTTGATAATATTAGAGCATTAGAGGATAAATATAAATCAACAGAAGTTTTGCCTGATTATGAAGATATCAAAGACTTAACTCCTGATGAATTATATAAGGTTATGTTTGGTGCATAAGGAGGTGATTTTATGGACAGTATAGCTGTAGAAGTACAGAATGGTTCTTCTATACAAGATATATCTGATATGACCATGAGATTTATATCTTCGATTAGATTTATAATCCCAACAAAGAGTATATTGGAACTTGAAAGAGCGATATATACTTGGATTCGTATCGGTACTACTGGAGCTTGTATTTGGGGCAGACCAAGACTTGGTAAAACATATTCCACACAGTATATTTCTGATGGAATCCACAAGAAATTCGGAGAGGAATTTCCTGTTATTGTATGGAATATTACAGACCATGCAGATACGGAGCGTAATTTCTACGCATCAATCTTAATGGCAATGGGTTATTCCGTTGAACTCTCGAATAGAATGACAACAGCTCTTGCTTTAAAGGATAGGCTCTTAAATATCCTTGCAACAATGGCGTGTGATACACCACATCGTAAAGTTGTATTTATGATTGATGAGGCATGGAAGCTCTGTGAAAAAGATTTCTCTTGGCTCATGGATTTATACAATAATCTGAATAATAAGGATATTCAGCTTGTATGCTTCCTTTTTGGTACGAGAGAACTTAAAGACCTTAAGAATGAATTTAAGCTTCGTGGTAAAGACCAGATTGTAGGTCGTTTTATGGTTAATGAGCGTCAGTTCTATGGTGTAAAAAATAAAGCTGAATTGGCATTTTGTTTATCAGCCTTTGATTCTTTACATATGATGAATGTAAATGGATTAGAACTGTGTGAGCTTGTGAAAGAGTATTATTTCCCCAATGCAGATAAAAAGCAGACATTTTATAGTCTGGCAGAAGAATATTGGAACGCATTTCAGAGCGTGAGAGCAACACATAATGTCATTGCAGACGATATTCCTATGAAATATCTGATTGATAGTTTTAATATCTGCCTTGATATGTACGGTATTGAAAGTCCTGCTCCTGTGGCTTTCCCATCGCAAGATGATTTAATATCCTGTATTGAACTTTCAGGATACGGAGAATCTGATGATGAATACGAACATAAGAAGAAAAGAAGACATTGAGCCTAAGCCTACATATAATCATAATTATGAAAAGGCTAAACATCGCTACAACCATTTAGCAGGAGTAAAATGGTATATGTGGCGTAAAGAATGGGTTCGCCCTTATGAATCTATCTTCAGTATATTAAGGAATTTTTGTAAGGTTAATGCGGTAGATAGTAATGATGCTTTTCGTGTATTAGGATTGAATCAAACTAATTCAGGTCATTACCATGATTCTTTAATATGTATATCCGATGTAACATTGACATACAATGGCGTAAAATCATTATTGGATATATTACTACCAGACGATTACTATAAACATATGCAAGCTTTTGTTACAGATTGTGAAGAACTTGATACTGTTATTACTGATTTTCAATTTACATATTGTCCTGAATGCATGAAAGAAAATTATCATTCGGTGCTTCACAATATTACAAATATGAAATGTTGTCCGTTTCATAAAGTTCCTTTAATTCATACTGATATTAGTTATAGAACCGGATGTATCAGATATAATTCAAGTAGTGAAGACATCATGAACGTGAAAGACTGCATCTTGCCGAGTGAGAGAGTAGTAGATGATAATTTCTATAAGCTGGATAACGAATTTGATGTTTTTGTTCCTGTTGCAAGAAGATTCCGCAATAATGGAATTAGATATACTTATTCAGATATCTACAAGCCATTTGAAGGTATAAAACCTGATAAAGTTATAGAAGTATCAATTAATGATAAGTCATTTCCAGAATTTGATTCTGAATTTACACATTGGTTTGAAGATGAGCAAGATATGCATCATGATATCATCTATGAAAAAGAAAGTAATAGATTTAAAATTGAGCATCTGAATCCTGATGTATATAATGATAAACCACGTTTTAGAGGATATCCCCATTATATAGAATTGTATCTTTATTACAAATTTAGAGAATCTGCAAAAGAATCAGGATTATATCAATTTTATAAAGATAATACACGTATTATGCCTAATATTTATGATTCTAATTTTGAAGTTACTATAGATGATATAGAGTTGATTTGTGCGAGTTTTATAGCGGCTGCTGTAGGTTC
>JAZQND010000202.1:0-3011 GCA_045627145.1 Ruminococcus sp.
TATAAAGTATCTCAAAGCTGTGCAGTGCGTTTCCGATAGAGAAGAAATCACCGTCACCATTCAGGATATCGTCAAGAAGTTCATATTCTGATGGTTGGAGGGGAATCCCCATGAGAAAGCAGTCAACGGCTATCTGTGCGGCATTTTCGGTTCGTCTTTCGCTGTGCATCAGCTTTGCTGCATAAGCTGAACAGGCTTCTTCAATAGTAAAGCCGTATGTCGTGTGGTCGATAAGTGTGGAATCAACGGTTGGAGTTCTGCGGTAACGCCATTCCTCACGGACACGGCTTCTGTCCCTGTTATTGTGGAGGTCAGGACCTTTTTTGCGTTTTGCAAAGTTTGTTCGGAGAAAAGCTGTGCGGTGAAGAAATCGGCTTTGCTCCATGCCTTTCTGAGAGGTGAAAAGCGGTATCTCAATATCTTTCGGAACGGCAGAGGAATACTTTATGCCAAGTTTTTCACACTGCTTTTCAAAATCTGCAATAAGCGGCGGAATATGTGACTTATCGCCGATTTTACCTATTGAACTGCCTGTTGCGATACCTGCAAGAAGGTCAAGCGGAATTGAAGAAGAAAGTGTTTTTTCGCCTTTGATGAATGTACTTGTCACGCCGTCAATAAGCTCAAACATACCGCATTCCGGTGAATTTCGGAGTGCCGCAAGTCCCTGCATGAGAGAAAGGGCTGAATAGACATCGGCTGTTGAAACGGCAATGTCTTTTTTTGATGATTCTTTTGAAGTTTTGATGAGAAAATCAATAGTCTGTTCATTATATATATTTTCCGGTGAATCAGTTCCGTTCAGCTTTTTCATTATGCTGTCGTAGAAATAAGGGTAACTCATGCCTGAAGCATAGCCGTGGAGAGCGTCTGCGGCTTCATAAGAATAAGCCATGGGATAGCAGCCTTGTTCTGTCGGAGGGATACTGTGAAGTCTGGGTTCAGACAGATTTTTCTCCTGAAGAAGCCTGTAGATACCGATACTGTGGAATCCGCCCGTTACAACAAGGACTTTTCCATATTTTTCAGCGGCTTCCGCAATACGCACAGCCATATGACGTTCACGGACAGCAGTTCCGTCAGCTTCAAGTTCTTTGGCGGAAACGTCCTGACGTGAAAGAATGCAGTAGGTATGCATTTGTCTGATAAATTCCTGCGGTGTAAGACGGAGTCCCTTTATCTCGAAATATTTTTCCCAGAATTCATCAAAATCACGCAGACCTGTTTTTTCACATATCTTTTTATAAAAACGGCTTCTCATAAATCCGGAATCGTCGGTATAGCTGTGTTTTTCGGATTCTTTTCGCAGACCTTGACCTTCGGCAGTTCCAATCAGTATCTCGCAGTAAGGGAGGTCTATGAACTGTGAAGGAATGCCGAGTTTTTTTGCTTCTGCGGCGGCATTGTATTCAGGTGACGAAAGCAGGAATGGGTAATAGCATTTATAGTCATCACCCTCATCGCTGACAAGTTTTTTTGTATCCTTGTAAAAGTAGTAGAAAGCGGCAGGGAGTTTGGTTTCTTCGTCTGTGAGAATCGGAATAAGTTCGTTTGCATTTTCAGGCCCTTCGATAAGGATAATGTCGGGGCGGTATTCTTTTATGGTTTTTTTTAGCTGATAAGAACATACAGGGCTGTGATGTCTGACAGGGAACAGCAGACAGGGCGTGTCAAATCCGCATGGAATTATTTCAGAAGGGACGCTGTTTTCGAGTATTCTGTCCATAATCCACCAACCTTATTTCCCTTTTCCTTGACAGCAGTACGGAAGTAGCCCTTCAGCTTTTCAAGGTCATTTTTGTTTTCCTTGCACACAGCACCAAGCAGATTTTCGGTAAGAATGCCTATATCGGTTTTGCCGTTGCCGTAGTACCATGCATGACTGATGGTCTGATAGAAAACAGAAACGGCTTCTGCTGTACTCATAACTGCGGAGGGCTTTTCGACAATAGTACCTTCTGCCGTGATACCCTCACGGAGTTCGTGGTAGGTCACAGCAAGGAGTTCTGCTGCATCAGTATCTATCGGCATATCAATATGCCCTGCGGCAGCGAGGTTTTCGGCTTCACGGACTATGATAGCTTTTTCAAGACGCACATCTTTAACAGGTTCGACTGTTTCAAAGTTGAAACGACGTTTTAAAGCTCCTGACATTTCATTTACGCCTTTGTCACGGGTATTTGCAGTACCGATGATATTGAATCCCGGACGGGCAAAAACAAGACCATCGTCACCAAGTTCGGGGATATTAAGTATCTGGTCACTCATAACGGAAATAAGGCTGTCCTGAATTTCGGCAGGAGTACGGGTAATTTCCTCAAATCTTGCAAAAATGCCCTGTTCCATACCGATAAGGAGAGGTGCGGGGACGAGTGCTTCACGGCACGGACCTTTTGAGAGGAGAAGGGCATAATTCCAGCTATACTTTATCATGTCCTCGGTTGTGCCAGCGGTACCCTGAACGGTATTGGTGCTTGTTCCGCAGCAGGCGGCAGAAAGAAGTTCGGAAAGCATGGTTTTGGCGGTACCCGGTTCGCCTACGAGCATAAGTCCACGGTTTCCGGCGAGAGTTATGATACATCTTTCAACAAGAGCGTCATTCCCGTAAAATTTTTTTGGAATCTCAACTGTTCCTTCGGAGGTCTTTATTTTTCCGCCGAGAATAAAGGTTCTGACAGCCTGAGGAGAAAGCTTCCAGTTTTCGGGCTTTTTGCCCTTATCAGCAGAACGAAGGGCTTCAAGTTCTGCGGCGTATCTTATTTCAACAGGAGGTTTGATGAGGTTTTGTTCCATAAGTTTCATCCTTTCTGATGTGAAAATATAAGGCTATAAATATATAATATTATAAAATTTGAAAGTTGTAAAGAGTTATTAGAAAAAAATAATTTTTTTATTGAAGGGCACCTCTAAAAACCCGTTTTGAGTAAGAAAAAGCAGATAGGTACAGTAGATGCAAGAAAAGCCATCGAAGGCGTGCTTTCGCACTACGAGAGGGCTTGACGCAGCAGATG
>JAZQND010000203.1:0-5447 GCA_045627145.1 Ruminococcus sp.
GTTGCTATGGGCGGCGGTGCTTATTATATAACCTGCCCAAAGGTAGTGAAGGTTGAACTTACAGGCAGGCTCCAGCCATGGGTTGCTGCTAAGGACGTTATTCTTGAAGTTCTCCGCAGACTCTCGGTTAAAGGCGGCGTAGGCAAGGTTATCGAGTATGTAGGCGATGGCGTTAAGACTCTTTCTGTTCCTGAACGTGCTACAATCACAAACATGGGTGCAGAACTTGGTGCTACAACATCTATTTTCCCGTCAGACGAAATTACAAAGCAGTTCCTGAAGGCACAGCAGCGTGAAGAAGTATGGACTCCTCTTGCCGCAGATGCTGATGCCGAATATGATGAGGAACTTACAATAGACCTTTCCAAGCTCGTTCCACTTGCAGCCTGCCCTCATTCTCCTGACAACGTTAAGAGCGTTGAGGAAATCGGCAGACTTAAAGTAGACCAGGTTTGTATCGGTTCATGCACAAACTCCTCACTTCTTGATATGCTGAAGGTTGCACATATCCTCAAGGGCAAGACAGTTAATCCGGATGTTTCACTTGCAATTGCTCCGGGTTCAAAACAGGTTCTCAATATGCTTGCACAGAACGGTGCATTGTCAGACCTTATCGAGGCTGGTGCAAGAATTCTTGAAAGTGCCTGCGGTCCGTGTATCGGTATGGGACAGTCACCTAACTCAAAGGGTATTTCTCTCCGTACTTTCAACAGAAACTTTGAAGTTCGCTCCGGTACTAAGGATGGTCAGATTTACCTTGTTTCACCTGAAATGGCTGCTGCTTCCGCACTTACAGGCTACCTCACAGATCCAAGAGAACTTGGTGAAATGCCCGAATTCAAGCTTCCTGAAATATTTACAGTTAACGATAATATGGTAGTTCCTCCGATAGCTGAGGCTGAAATGGACAGCGTTGAGATACTCCGTGGTCCAAACATCAAGCCATACCCTGAAACAGCACCGCTTCTTGATACAATTGATGCACCTGTTTCACTCAAAGTCGGCGACAACATCACAACTGACCATATTATGCCTGCGGGTTCAAAGATTCTTCCGCTTCGTTCAAACGTTCCGAAGATTTCACAGTACTGTTTTGCTGTATGCGATGAAAGCTTCCCTGAAAGAGCAAAGGAACTCGGCAAGAGTATAATCGTAGGCGGCTCAAACTACGGTCAGGGTTCATCAAGAGAACACGCTGCCCTTGCACCGCTTTATCTCGGCGTTAAGGCAGTTCTCGTAAAGTCATTCGCAAGAATTCACAGAGCAAACCTCATCAATGCAGGTATTCTTCCTCTTACATTTGTAAATGAGGCTGACTATGATTCAATCGCACAGGGCGATCAGCTTGTACTTGCAGATGTAAGAAAGGCAGTTGAAGAAGGAAAGACAGAACTTACTGTTATAAATAAGACAAACGGCAAGGAGATTCCTGTTCTCTGCGAACTTTCAGGACGTACAAAGGATATCATGCTTGCAGGCGGACTTCTTGACTATACAAGAGAATCAATGAAGTAATCTGATTCGGATATGCGGTATACAGATATTTCTGTTTACCGCATAGTTCGGAAAGGAGCGTATTATGAAAGCAGCAAGCAGCAATATGCTGAAAGCACTGTTGTTTCTGATATTTCTCATGGCAGTATTCTGGGGATTGAGTATGTTAAAGCAGATATTGTCGGGAAAGATGTCAACGAAGCGGCTGATTACTTACATTGTCGGTTTCGCAGTTCTTATTGTTGGATTTGTCTTTGTCCTTTTACCTGTTATCAGGTGAAGCAGCCGAATTGAGCCGTTTTATGCTTTCATCAGAACTATAATCGTCAGTGTGCCTATATTACTAATGATTATAATAGGTGCAGTACTTTTTTAACACAATAGAATGATATGATTCGGAGGAAATTAAATGTCAAAAATTATAATGAAGACTCCTCTCGTCGAGATGGACGGCGACGAGATGACAAGAATACTCTGGCAGTGGATAAAGGAAACTCTCCTTGAACCTTATGTAGAGCTTAATACAGAATATTATGACCTCGGACTCAAAAACCGTGAGGCAACCAAGGATAAGGTTACTCTTGATTCCGCAGAAGCAACCAAGAAATACGGCGTTGCAGTAAAGTGTGCTACAATCACTCCAAATGCTGCAAGAATGCCTGAATACAACCTCACACAGATGTGGAAGTCACCAAACGGTACTATCCGTGCGGCTCTTGACGGAACTGTTTTCCGTACACCAATCATAGTAAAAGGTATTGAACCTTACATCCCTACATGGACTAAGCCTATCACAATTGCCCGTCATGCTTACGGCGATGTTTACAAGAATACAGAAATGCGTGTTGAAAAGGGCTGCAAGGCAGAGCTTGTTGTTACAGACAAGGACGGAAACGAAACAAGAGAGCTTATCCACGATTTTACCAAGTGCGACGGTATTATTCAGGGACTTCATAACCTTGACCAGTCTATCGCAGGTTTTGCAAGAGCCTGCCTGAATTACGGTCTTGACCTTAAACAGGATGTATGGTTTGCTTCAAAGGATACTATTTCAAAGAAATATGACCACCGTTTCAAGGACATATTCCAGGAAATATATGATAATGAATATAAGGAAAAGTATGAAGCCGCAGGTCTCAGATATTTCTACACACTTATTGACGACGCAGTTGCAAGAGTTATCCGTTCAAACGGCGGTTACATCTGGGCTTGCAAGAACTATGACGGTGACGTTATGTCAGACATGGTTTCAACAGCATACGGCAGTCTTGCTATGATGACTTCTGTTCTCGTTTCACCTGACGGACTTTACGAATATGAAGCTGCACACGGAACAGTACAGCGTCATTACTACAAGTATCTCAAGGGCGAAGAAACTTCAACCAACTCCGTTGCTACTATTTTTGCATGGAGTGGTGCATTACGCAAGAGGGGAGAACTTGACGGAACTCCTGAACTCTGTGAGTTTGCAGACAAGCTTGAAAAGGCTACCATTCAGACAATTGAGGAAGGCGTTATGACAGGTGACCTTTACCTTATCTCAAAGCTTGAAAATAAGAAAAAGGTTGATTCCAAAACTTTCCTTGATGAAATAAAAATCAGACTTGATAAGTTAATGTAATTTTGCACCATTAGTGCAGTTTGCGATTCGGAACGGTGAAAACCGTTTCCGAATCCGATACAATCTACAGAGAGAAGGGCATATACCAATGTCAAAGGACTCCATATCAAATTCAGTAATAAGACGACTCCCAAGATACTACCGCTTTCTGGGGGAACTTGAAAATAACGGATATATTCGTATTTCTTCAAGAGAACTTTCCGAAAAAATGGGACTTACTGCTTCACAGATAAGACAGGATTTCAATTGCTTCGGTGAGTTTGGACAGCAAGGCTACGGCTACAATGTAAGTGACCTCAGATTTGAGATTGGCAAGATTCTTGGACTTAATGTTCAGACTCCGATGATAATTCTTGGTGCAGGCAATCTCGGAACAGCTATAGCTGCTCATCTTGATTTCAGCAACAAAGGCTTTGAACTTATCGGTGCATTTGATATAAATCCTGAAATAATCGGTAAGGAAATCGGAAATCTAGCAGTAAAAGATTTGTCAGAGCTTGAAGCATTTTGTCAGGAAAAAAAGCCTGTTGCCGCAATACTCTGTATACCAATGACGGTAGCAGAAAAAACAGTTGATCTTCTTATAAACTGCGGAATAAAAGCATTCTGGAACTATACTCACTACGATATCAGAGTTAAGCATGACAATGTAGTGGTTGAAAATGTTCATCTTGGAGATAGTCTTACAACACTTTCCTACAGACTCAATTCACTTGAAAACAAAATCTGAACTATAAATGGCATTTTTTCGCCGCAGGCGGTTTGACCTGCGGCAATTTCCATACAAAAGAATGTGAATACTTTATCAAATAAAAACGGGGATATTCTATATTGTGTATTGTTGTATTCTGTTTTTATATGTAATAATTTATATTATTAAAAATAAAAAATGTGAAATATGTAATAATGCAGTAAAATTATTTTTCATTGAACAATAAAAGAAAATAAAAATCAAAAACGCTTTTGCTGAAAATAGGAGTACAACTGCATTCAGCCATATTTTTTGCTCTATTTGTGCATTTTGTATCATCAAAAACATCACATATAAAACTTTGAATATTGTCAGCGGCATTATTCTTTTTTCATCAGAAAACAAACCGTTTGTTAATATGATATCATTATAAGAATAGAAATATTCTTAAAGTGAATTTGAATTTATCGCCGCAATATTGTATACTTATTATGTGTGCTGCTGAAGGGGATATCACAGCATTCATGCCTGTCTTTTCAGGCATAATATCTGAATCTGTCATCAGATTCTGAAGTTGGAGTGAATTTTATGGATTACCGTATCGAACACGATTCTATGGGAGAAGTGAAGGTTCCCTCAGATAAATACTGGGCGGCTCAAACCGAACGCAGCCATAGAAATTTTCCTATCGGCGTTGGAATTGAAACCATGCCTTCTGAAATCATTTGTGCATTTGGTTTGCTGAAAAAAGCAGCCGCTTTGGTCAACCACGAGATAAATCCTCAGAAAATGACTGAAGTTAAGCTGAATGCCATAACTCAGGTCTGCGATGAAATAATCAGCGGCAGCCTGAATGAGCATTTTCCGCTTGTTGTCTGGCAGACAGGAAGCGGTACACAGTCAAATATGAATACAAACGAGGTCATCGCAAATCGTAGCAATGAAATAATCGGAGAAAAACTTCTCCATCCGAATGACGATATCAACATGAGCCAGTCGTCAAACGATACCTTTCCGACAGCCATGCATATTGCCGCTGTAAAAATTCTTGAAGATAAGCTTCTTCCGGCAGTCAGCACACTTATTGATACTTTTATCCGTCTTGAAAATGAAAATCAGGACGTTGTGAAAAGCGGAAGAACCCATCTTCAGGACGCTATTCCAATTAAGTTTTCACAGGAGATAAGCGGCTGGCGTGCTTCACTTGAAAAGGACAGAAAATTCATCATGCAGTCGTGCGATGAACTTAAAGAACTTTCCCTCGGAGGTACTGCCGTCGGTACAGGTCTCAATGCCCCAAAAGGATTTGACATCATGGTAGCCGAAAAAATAAGTATGCTGACAGGGAAAAAGTTCGTAACATCTCCGAATAAATTTCATTCCCTGACTTCTAAGGACGAGATAGTTTTTGCCCACGGTGCACTGAAAGCCCTTGCCGCAGATATGATGAAAATTGCCAATGACGTCAGATGGCTTGCATCAGGCCCGAGAAATGGTCTTGGAGAAATTTTTATTCCTGAAAATGAACCCGGCTCATCCATAATGCCCGGAAAGGTCAACCCGACACAGTGCGAACAGGTAACAATGGTTGCAGTTCAGGTCATGGGAAACGACGTTGCTGTCGGCATGGCAGCTTCACAG
>JAZQND010000204.1:0-4376 GCA_045627145.1 Ruminococcus sp.
TGTATCGAGGTAGTCGATAACAGAACCCTTCTCTCCGTAGGTTTCGAATTACGCAGGATAAGCCTTCTTTACCTTTTCGATGTGGGTGTCCATAACATCTTCAGGACTGCTGATAAGACCAAGCTTTACCATTTCCTTAACGCAGAAGCGTGAGAACTGTTCTTCTGTCATATTCCAGAACTTGTCGCCTTCTGTAACGAAATATTCAAGACCTACCCAAACAGTATTTTTGAGGTCTTTTACCATATACGGTGACCAGTTGTTATAAATCTGGAAACGTCCCATTTTAACACGTCTGTCCTGAACGTAAACCCAGCAGTCAGGCACGATATTGCCGACAGTACGCATAGTTGTCTTATTCTTGAGGTTAAGCTTCGGAACGAGAACACCGAGAGTCATGTAATCACGGTAAGGAAGACCTGCGGCAATTCTTGCAGGCTCTGCCGGAACGTCGTTCATACCTGCAACGAGATCCTTAACAGGCATTGATGAGATAATGTAATCGCCTTCGAGAACGATTTCCTCGCCGTCCTTAACATAAGTAACGCCTGTAAGGATATTATCTTCATTTTTATGGAGTTTCTTAACTCCTGCGTTCATGATAACAGTACCGCCGAGCTTCTTTACTTCAGCAGCAGTAACTTCCCAGAGCTGACCCGGACCAAGCTTAGGATACTTGAATTCCTCGATAAGAGAAGTATTTACCTTACGGTCTTTTACCTTAAAGAGCTTGCCGAAGAAATCCTTGATAATTCCGACGATTGAGAGTCCCTTTGTACCCTGTGCCCCCCATGAAGCATCTATCTCACTCGGATGTCTGCCCCAGAGATTTTCGGTGTAATATTCAAAGAACATGGAATAGAGTTCCTTACCGAAGCAGTTGATGTAGAAGTTTTCGAGGTTTGTTTCAGGCTTCTTGTGAAGAACGGCAGCAATATAGCTGAAGCCTACCTTCATAGTTGTGAAGAAGCCGAAGTTTTTGATAGTTTCCGGCTTGAGGGAAACAGGGTAATCATAGAACTTATCATTGAAAAGGATACGGGAAACACGTCTTCTTTTCAGCATTACACGGTTTACCTTCTGTGGATCAGGACCGCCCTCCTCAACATTTACCTTTCTCTTGAGGTATCTGTCGTCAGAAGAAGGAACACCCTGCATAGGAAGCATATTTGCCCACCACTGGTTTACCTCCGGAATTTTTGAGAAGAAGCGGTGACCGCCCATATCCAAACGGTTGTCTTTGGAGATTACGGTTTTTGAGATACCGCCGATAGCGTTGGTTTCTTCAAGAACGGTTACCTCATATTCACCGGATTTATCCTTGAGAAGTTCGTAAGCTGCTGTAAGACCGGCAGGGCCTGCACCTATAATGATGACTTTTTTCATGTCTTTCCTCCTATATAAAATTTTAAGCAACAATGCACTGAAAAGTATTGAAAAATCAGACAGCATTTCTGTTTCGGCAGAATAATGCTGTATCAGGCACTGAATAAACAAAACTTATTGAACATAATATTTCAATAATAATACGATAAAATTCATTATACCATATCTGACATATTTTTTCAAGTATTTCATCACATTTTTAATCGGTTTATTTTTCATATCTTTCAATGCAAAACAAATAATGCGGCATAAACTGCAAAATAGCATCTGCTATTTAATCACATTTCACAAAAAAATCAAAGTAATGCAGTACTATAACATTATTTTTTTGTGCATATCAACGATTTTTATAAAATATCCTTTTTTGATGAGCAAGTTGAAAAAAAGTTGAGAAATATGTTATAATCTGTTATGGAAAGCTATCAGAGCCTTCCAAATAAATATCTCACATTTATTAGTCTGCCGAAAAAGCCAAAACTCTCACTTTTTTTGAAAGGAAGTTTTTTATGTATAAAATTCTTATTGCTGATGACGAAAAAGAAATTGTAAATCTTCTGAAGGATTACTTTGAAATTAACGGATATATGGTCTATACGGCTTACAATGGAAAGGAAGCTGTTGAAAAATCTTCACTTTCCCCTGACCTTATCCTCCTTGATATCAATATGCCTGAAGGCGACGGTCTTTCAGTTTGCAGGCGTATCCGTGAATATGTAAGCTGTCCTATACTTTTCCTTACGGCAAAAATTGAGGAAAGCGACAAAATAAACGGTTTTGCCGCAGGCGGCGATGATTATATCATAAAACCTTTTTCAATAGACGAACTTGGTGCAAGAGCCGCCGCCCACATACGCCGTGACCACCGCAGCAGCATTTCTTCGGATATCAGATTTTTCAACGGTCTTACCATCAATTACTCAAGCAAAACAGTTTCGGTAAACGGCGAAAATATCCCTCTTGCCAAAAAGGAATATGAAATTATTGAATATCTTTCCGCCAATTCCGGACAGGTTTTTGATAAGGAACGCATCTACGAAAAACTCTGGGG
This sequence comes from Ruminococcus sp., assembly GCA_045627145.1. Lineage (GTDB taxonomy): Bacteria > Bacillota > Clostridia > Oscillospirales > Ruminococcaceae > Ruminococcus. The sequence continues at coordinate 2,435 of JAZQND010000204.1, forward strand.
ATTTGATTCCGAAGGCGACAGTTCAGTTGTGGCAGAACATATACGCAGAATACGAAACAAACTTTCACGTTTTAATGAAGAAAGTCACATTGAAACAGTCTGGGGAATGGGGTACAAATGGGTAAAATAAAAAACAAAGTGTCAAAAACTGCGTATTCCTTCCTGAAATACCTTCCACTCTGCTTCCTCGCCTGTGCTTTGGGCTGTATACTTATTGACTACTGCACAAATTTTCTTCAGCAGTCCGTTTATACACTTTTAATAGAAATTAATTACAATGGTATGCAATACATTAAACTGACAAAAACAGAGTCTGTCATATTTATAGTTATTTCAAACCTGAAATTTATTCTTATGCCTCTCTGGGCTATTTTCTGCGTTATCCTTACAGGCATGATATTTTATGACCGTGAACTTCGTGAGCCTATAGAAAGCCTTATAGAAGCTTCCCGCAAAATATCCGAAAACGAGCTTGATTTCAAAATAAACTATTCTTCCGATAACGAACTCAGCAATCTTTGCGATGCTTTTGACAATATGCGTGAAAGCCTTTGCAGAAGCAATACTGATATGTGGAGAGCTATGGAGGAAAGAAAACGTCTTAATGCTGCATTTTCCCATGATATGCGTACTCCGCTGACGGTCATGCGTGGATATACCGAACTCCTTCAAAAATACGGAGATACCATGCCGACGGAAAAACGTGCCGAAATTATCTCAGCCATCCATCAGCAGACATCACGCCTCGAAAAATATACACAAAAAATGAATGCAGTTCAAAAGCTTGAGGATATTATCCCCAAGCCTGAAATTACTGATGTTCAGAGTCTTATTCGGCAAATAGAGGAAACCTGCGGCATAATTTGCGGAGATACCGGATTTTCTGCCGATTTTTCCGAAATACATTCCGAAAATATTACCATAGACTGTGATATTTTCTTTGAAGTATGTGAAAACCTCATATCAAATGCCGCACGTTATGCAAAAAAACAGGTAAATGTAAGCCTTTCGGAATCTGAAAACTTTATTACTGTTTCGGTCTGTGATGACGGAAAAGGTTTTTCGGATGATGCTGCGAAAAAAGCCGCAAAGCCGTTTTACCGTGATGACAACAATTCTTCACAGCATTTCGGACTCGGACTTTATATCTGCTCAACACTTTGCCGAAAATGCGATGGAAACCTTAACATTGGCAATTCCGTAAGCGGCGGAGGCATGGTCAAAGCTTCCTTCCGAAAAAACTATGCCCCCGCATGGCATATTGATTCTTCAGAACATATTTAAGGCAACACCGCAAAATTTCTGTGCGGTGTTGTTTTTAGAACCCGTTTTTCAGAAGTGGTGTTTGAGATGCCATTCTGTTACTTATCACGATAATGTCTGAAAATGAATGTTGCGGCAATAAGCAATACCGAAATTCCATATATAACCCACGGTTTTGAATCAAATCCGTATGAGATTGAAAATATGCATATTATTTTCATTTTTTCCCTAATAAAATAATTTAATATATAGCAGATGAAAGACGACATATAGCCTGCAATAGCATTTTCACTCATTCCTGAAACCGAAAGCCCCACTGCTCCAAGAAATAATGCACCGCCAAGCCCCGATATAAAATGCTTTATTCCGACATCACATTTTGTATGCTTCATGTATAAAATAACCCCGCCAAATACAAGCACAAGAAAAATAATAGAGTAAGCCAGCCTTATCAGATAAACCACAGTGCAGTCAAGTTTTTTTGACCGCACTGTATCATAGATATCCTTGTTTTGTTCAGGCAGGAAGATCGGCGTAAAAACGATTATTCCCGATAACGAGAGATACATTTCAAGAGGCTGTGCCGAAAGTCTGCTGTCAAGCTCTGCGATACTGAAAATTACGGGAATAAGCATGATAAGCAATGCTGTAAGCAAAGCATGAGGCATAAAGTTACGCT
>JAZQND010000205.1:0-8604 GCA_045627145.1 Ruminococcus sp.
GAAGATACCTTACATAAATCAAAAGAGCATTTCGCACAGCTCAGAATTCTTCTCAGGAGAGAAGAAACAATTGTCCCGACGGACAAACTGAAACAGCCTGTAAGGGCTGTTTCACAATCCCAGCAAGCTCGGTACTTCATCCGGTGATTTTTTCAAAATCCCCAAGAAGTACAAACGCTTGTTAGGGGAAAATTTCCCCTAATACCCCTTTACAGAAAAAGCTGCCGAGAGCAGCTAAGAGAACAAAAATCACAGGAGGTAATTTTTATGAATTACGAAATGAAAGAAAAAGAGGATTTCAGCCGTAACCTTGACGAACGCACAGGCATTTTAATGCGTGAGGTTTACGATGAAATCAAGTTATCGGATATGCTCATATCACAGAACGAGCAGACCGCAGAATCAGACACCGCAGAGAACACCACCGAGAGCATCACCGAGAGCATCACCGAGGACGATAATAACCGCACCGAAGTTGTGCAGTTCCGTGTGAGCAAAAAAGAGCTTGAAGTCATAGACCGCCGACTTGAAAAATCATTCCATAAAAGTCGCAGTTCTTATCTAAGAGATTGTGCTTTGAACACGGTCATCATGAATTGCAATTTGAAAGATTTTGACGAGTATCTCAGAGAACTCCGTCACATCGGCAACAACATCAATCAGATAGCAGTAAGAGTTAATTCAACAGGGAATTTTTACAGAGATGATATTGACGAAATCAAGAGAGGAATGGAAATGATATGGCGACGACTAAACTGCATGGAATCCGAAGTACGCTCAATAAGTCAATCGAGTACATCATTGACCCTCGGAAAACCCGAAACGGTACGCTCGTTATTGCTAATGGTTGCAGTGCTTCAGGACAAGCTGCACAGGCTCAATTTGAAACTGTCAGAAAGCAAGGAAGTGGGCGAAGTAAACTCCTTGCCCAGCACATAATCCAATCGTTTGCACCGGGCGAAATCACTCCCGAACAGGCTCAGCTTGTGGGATATGAATTTTGTCAGAAACTTTTAGGCGAGGATTATCAATATATCCTTGCTACCCACATAGACCATGACCACATTCACAACCACATCATAGTAAATAATACCAACATCAATACGCATAAGACTTTTGAAACTGAATTTAATCAGGGTAAGAAACCGGAGAGAGCATGGAGCAAGGTGCGTGAATTGTCTGATGAGATATGCCGTAACCATTGCTTATCAGTAATTGCCGAGCCTGAAAAGAATACAGGCGTTTCCCATTACGAGCGAGATATGCAGATTGAGGGTAAGTCGTGGAAAGAGAAACTCCGTAATAAACTTGCTAAGATTATTATGAAAAGCGATAGTTTTGAGGATTTCTTGCGTAGGTGCGATAAGAAGAATATCGAGGTTGTTTATGCTCCTACGCACAAGTATAAAATAAAATATCGTATGGAGGGACAGGAACGATTTATCAGGGGCGAAACTTTGGGAGAATTTTACACCGCTGATACCATTATGGAGCAAATTGAGGCTATCAAAAAGATAAATAAGGCTAAACAGCTTATTGCTGAAATGTCCAAGCCGAGAGTTACGGAAACACCCGAAGTTAAGCCGTTGGAGCGTACTGTTACACCAACACCGCAAGTCACCGAGATAAAGCCGACCGCACCAATACCCGAAACCAAGCCGACAGAAAAGAAAATAGATGTATGGGCGGATATTCGTGGTATGGGTAGGGTTGATGAGATGATAGCCGACCTTGAATCCGCAGGAGTTACTTCTCTTGATATGCTCAAATCATTCTTCTGGAACGTCAAGCACGATGATGACCACACGGACGAGTTGGCATCGCTCAGTAAGGACATCAAAGCTGTTGATACGCTTATCACCAAGATGAAACATCTTGCCGAGATAGAGCCTATTTACAAGGAATATCAGAGTAAGTCAGGTTGGAGTCAGAGCCGTTTCAAGAAAAAGAACGCTGATACCATCGAGGATTACGAAAGCACCAAGAAGTATATCATTGAACACCGCAAGCCGTACTATGTTGACGGTAAACCGCCAAATATAGCTGATTTGAGATGTAAGGCGAAGTCGCTGAAGTCAGAATACAGCACACTTGCTATCGAGCATGAGAAGTTCCTCACGAAGAAAACGGCAGCTCATAAATACACAAAGCAAGTCCGTCAGTATTTATTGCAGAAACAGGCGGATAAGCACAACGAGCAGAGCCGACAGAGGACGCAATCGCAGAAACGCAATAAATATACGCTTGAATAATCTGATATGCTCATAGGCGAACGGAAACGGCTTTATATGCCGTTGCAGACTTTTTTCAGCTTCCTTATACAGTGACAGCAAGAAAGCCGTGGGAACGTCTTGTGGATGCTCTCACGGCTTTCATCATATTATTCACTTTACAATTCTACCATCCGATATTTCAATAATACGTCCACATTGCTTAGCGACTTCAAGGTCATGCGTGACGATGATAATGGTATGTCCTTTTTTGTTAAGCTCATGGAATACTGACATTATTTCCGAAGCTGTTTTGGTATCCAAAGCACCTGTCGGCTCATCAGCAAGAATGATACTCGGCTCGTTGATAATCGCTCTTGCAATTGCTACACGTTGTTGTTGTCCGCCAGATAATTGAGTTGGATATTTGTCTTTTAAATCTAATATTCCAAGTTTATCAAGGGTTTCTAAAATAAGTTTTTTTCTTTTTTTAACTTTTCTCGCAATCAATGGCATCTCAACGTTCTCGTATGTAGTATATTGATTCATTAACGCAAAATTTTGAAACACAAAGCTCATATACTTTTTTCTAAATTTGTGAATTTGTTTCAAATTGTAATTAGAAACATTTTCATCATTAAAATGATACTCGCCAGATGTTATAAAATCCATCCCACCTAAAATATGTAACAAAGTAGACTTGCCCGAGCCTGAAGTTCCCATAATTGCAATAAATTCGCCTTTTTCAATATATAAATCTACTCCATCAAGGGCAATTGTGTTGTTTTCCTTATTGCCATATATTTTTTTTATGTTTTTCAAACTAATCATATATGCCTCCTATTAATTCATGTGGAGTTAATCGTTTCAATAGCATATTAACCATTATAGATGTAATAAATAAAACAAATATAACTGACGTAAACGCTATGGGCAGCGATTTTGTTATTAATATTGAAAATGCAATATTAAATAAAACATTTGTATTAAACCACCATTTAATGATATAGATACATATTGGGATAATAAATATAAAAGATGTGGTTGATATTATTACATTCTTTATGAGCATGGATCTCCAAATATCTGATGTAGAAAATCCTACTGACATCATAATTCCCATTTCACGCTTGTCAGATATAATTTGGATTGATTGAATACAAAGCATCATAAGAACACACGAAAAACAAACAATAACTATTAGTTTCGATAAAATAGAATTAATAGTTATCGAATCTGCTGTGGAACGTTCATAGGATGATTCTAATGTTCTGTATGTAGTAGTTATATTGTGCTTTTTTGACAACATTAGAGCTTTATTAACTGCCTGTTCTATTGTATAATTATCTGATGCGGTTATCCAAATATCAGATGTGTATGGCAAACTTTTTGAAATTGATATTATCTCATATGAACAATCCAATGTATAATCAACTGTGTTTATATCAAAACCATAAAGTAGCGATTCATTTATCCATTTTTGAGATTCATCTAATACCCCAGCTACAATATATTTACATGACTTTGTATCATATACTGTATTTATTGGAATATCTCTATATGCATGACCAAGATATAAATACTCGATTTTTTTTTCATCTTGAACCGTATAATCCAATTCGTTTGGATATTTTCCGCTTTGTAGTTTAATATCACACAAATTACAACAGCTTAAATTTACAAAAATAAAATCGATTAAGCTATCATTGCTTGTCCTATATTGTTTTTGTATTTCATATATCTCAGGAATATTATCAACGCTAAATTTATATGAACTTCCAAGTGACTCTATTTCGGGCTGAATTAGCAAATCATTGATATATTCTGAATTGTTATCAGAAAGACGTAATACTCCAGTTTTAGAAACTCCTTTTGATAGAACTGAATCAGCTGAATAATAAGCATAATCGTGCCCGAAACTAATTAGAGTTGAAAAAATTATTAAAGTAATCGCTACTACAAATAATATCATTATAATTAAAGAATGTTTTAATTTATTTGTAATAAAATTGAATGCAAGTTTTATAGCCATACTCATACATCCTCCTTGATTGCATCTATAGGTGAAATTGTAGATACTAATCTTATCAAATTTAAAGCACATAATATAGATATAAATAATATACCTAAAAAGATAGCAAATAGTTTTAAGGGGAATAATGAATCAAAGAAAGAAAAGTCACTGAAAAATAAACAATATATTATTTCTAAAATAAAAGCGAAAAGATAAGAAATTAGACAAAGTTTAGTTATGTCACCAACTAATAGCATAAAAATTTCAAAACCGCTGTATCCATAAGTTTTTCTTATTGATATTTCTTTTTTTCTGTTTGCAAGCCAAAGATATGATAATAAAAACAGAGTAAAAACAGAGAAGATAACACAGGCAGAAATAAATATTTTATTATAAAATCTATACCAATAATTTTGATAATCATTTCCTTCATAAGTTGGGATGTATTTTGTATATACCAATGAACTGTTGTTTAATGTACTATATAATGTATCAACTGAATCATCAATTGGTTCGTTTCCATATAAATCAATAAGCAATATACCAAAAGATAGCCTTTCTGCCATACACTTATAAAAATAATTTTTCTTTAACTCATCGAAATCATCCAAATATCCTAATATTCTATAATCTATTCCACTTGCATTATCGTTTTTTAGTACATCAGCAATTTCAATTATAAAGTCGGATATGATCAAAGTATTTCTATCTTTATTTAAGGTTAAATCTAAAATGTTTTCACCAACAAATATTTTGTTTTTGTACATATTAGGTTTAATATAACATTCATTTTGAGAATATAGACAGAAATCTTCTTTGGAATTTATTATCAATTCAATAAACATATCATCAATTTGATTATTTACATTTATTCCCACATCACATATACTCACATTACAATCAAGTTTTTTTAATGATTCTAATAGCTCTTTGGTTTTACTAACATAGTCTTCTTCAGTCAAAATATTATTATTGTAATTGTAGCTTATAAAATATCTCTCTTCATATTTATAACTCTTATTCGCTTTATCTTCTCTAACAATTCTACTAACTACATCAACTGTATTGAACAATACAAATGTAGAGATAATTAAGCCGATAATGAAAAGAAAGCCAGCGATACCATATCTATTAATCTTTATATTTTTTTTCATTATTTTCCTCTATTTATGATATATCAAATACTCCAATAGCCTGTTCTAACAAAACCAGTTACTTAATTTAATTTAAGCAAAGGATTTGTCCGAACAGGCTTATTGGAACTGATAATATAACTTATCTTGCGTTAATTCTTCTTACGAATAATAAATATTTTATTCTAACGGATCTGAAATTGAGCCATCAACAGTGCCAAGGTGCATGTTTAAAATAGCAGTTGAACCGCCGTAGCCACATGAAACCTGATTTCCGCTAACCATACGTCTCTGATCATAAAGATAAACTTTAGATAAAGTTTTTTTGTTTGTACCGGGCTGAACATAAGCGGTATTTTCATCGCCGTGTGAAAAGGTTGGTGAAACAATGCATTCAATCTCGTCTTCAGAACCCGTTAAATTAGCATTGTACCAAATCTTGTCAGTGATGGTAAGAGGTCCTTCAACGCCTGAAATATATCCATTGAGGTGGACATCACAATATGTTATTGTTCCTTCATTTGCAGCTGAAGCTGTAATTGCAACAGATGAAATCGTACATAATATCGTTGCAAAGATAATTGCATTTTTCTTAAACTTCATAATAAAACTCCTTTTTGTATATCACTTTAATACAGTAAATATGTTTGTGATTTTTGCATTTAATATAGCATAGCATAAAGCATTTTATTAAATACAAATATTATTTTTCTTTTAAACTTTCATCCTCCTATCATGTTTAAAGTATTCTTAGCGTTTTATTTTGTCTTTTCACTACTGTCATTTGTTATAGTCTCGTGATTGTTGCCTGAATAGACTGTGAATACAGATTTTAAGCGATATGTACCACTTGATAATGAGTATGCATAATTTGTTACTGTTCCCTGAAAGTAGTTTATAGTATTATTCCAGCTACATACATCTACCCATTTACCTGAACTGTTTTTCTTTTGTAACGTCTGTTCAACTTCAATCTTAGTTGTAACATTAAAGTATCCACGAATATAGCTTTTACAAGTTGCTGTTGAATTAGAAATTGAAATAGAAGAACTACAATCGCTTGTGTATGAGTATGCAGGTCTATCTGGCGGAACAACAACAGCTGAAACATTACTACTCGCAATAAAAGAAGATGAAAGAACAGCAGCGAAACATAAAGCAACCAATCTCTTAACCACAAAAACCACCCCCTAACTTATGTTATATTATTGAAAGGATTGTTCTGTAACTTTCCCTTTCAATAAACAATAACTGTTTAGGAAGTGGTTTTATGACAAAATTTTTTGAATTATTATTTCAGTTCTACCATCTGCACAGATTCAGCAATATCAATAAATGTTGATTTGTTAATATTTGACATAATTTCTATAATGTAATAGTTATTGTCAAATATTAAATGATGATAGTTTTGATTATCAATAAAATAAATTGCTTCATATCCATTTATATCAATTGTTGTAATTATTGTATTTTCGGTATTAATATTTTTTTCATAATTATCTTTTGTATATTGCTGAAAATCGACTATTATATCATCTTTATTATATGTCATCCAATAGCTTGTTTCTGTTTTATCTTCATAAATTATTTCATACCCATCTAAGTTGTAGGTTATACCATAAATGTCCTCAATCGTTAAAGGCGCAGAAATATCTTCATCAGCTGATTGAATAGCGGAAAATTTTTCATATATGCTTATGAAGAAATCAGCTACGGCACTTCTAAATGCCTCAACGCTCATTATTGTAACCGAGGATGCAACAAGAATTATTACAGCTACACAAGCAACACGTTTTCCAAGTGTATTAATCATGCTATAGTATGGCTTATTTCGACGTTTAATCAGTTTTTGCATTTTACTTTCAAATTTAGGAGAAAAATCATGTACTGTATTATCCGCAGTACGCATGACAGCAACGTATTCGGGAATAAGAGCATCATAAAGAGCCTTTTTAAAATTTTCATTAGCCATAATGTTCACTCCTTTGATAATTCTTCTTTTAAAAGCTTTTTTGCTCGTTCAAGCCTTTTACATACGTTATTGACTGAAATATCTAACATTTTAGCAATTTCCTTTGTTGAGAAGTTTTCAAGATAATGCATAAACATTACGTCCTTGTATTTCTGAGGAAGATTTGAAATCTTCTCTATAAGTCTATTATAATCTATATTTTCAAAAAAATCAATATCTACCGATTGATTTTCGTCAAGTTCTGTGAAACGTTCAGCGGATTTCTTGTTTTTCTTAAAAATATCTATAGAATTATTTCTTAAGATTACTATTATGTAAGCCTCTAATTCATCAGTTGGCAGAGAATTTACTTTTTTAAAATTATTGGCAATGGTCAAGAAAGTTTGATGTACAGAATCTTCTGCATCTTCTCTGTTGTTTAAAATTTTGTAAGCGATGGAGTACATCTTATCTTTATATTTAATGTATAGTTCTTCAAATCTACTTTTTTCTTCAACGGTCTCAAGAACGGATAAGTAAAGATTTATCATCGAATTTCCCTCTCAAGAAAATATCGTTACATCCATTTTATCACAAATTAACAGAAAAATCAATATTCAAAAAAAAAAAAAACAGCAGTTTAACCAAATGAAAAATTAGCATATTTTAACAATATAGTATCTTTTAACATTTTGGCTCTCCACACCTCTTATTATATCATAAAACAGCACTATTTTCAATATCGCAATAATTTTTTCACGCTGAAAGATAGTTAAAGACAGGCACTGCATGAGTAGCACCTGTCTTTCTAAAGCACAATCGACCGCCGATATTCTTGTGTATTTTTGTGATTACAGTGCCGCAATCGGCACGCCACTTGCACCTTGCCACATTCGCATGGTATTATATGCTATATCATTAGAATAAACACGCTTATAATTACTTTTATCGTCACTTGAATTATCTTTAAGTTCAATTTCATTACGTTTTATGACACCTGAGTTCATTGTAACAGCAAGTAATTCTTCATTACCTACAGCACGTTCACAACGTTCGGTAAATATATCGCCTAATTTCACTCTATTCCAATCAGGAAAGTTAGAATGGTGTTTATCATTGAAGTGAATTTTTCTGTTGAAGATAGCTGATAACGCACCTCTTTTATATGACTTGAGGCTTTCAACCAGCTCACGCTGTTTGGTAATTTTTTCGTCTAAGAGAGTGAGAAAAGACGATATTTTCTGCTGTTCTTCAATGCAAGGAATATTAATAGGAATACCATCCATAAGCTCATTT
>JAZQND010000206.1:0-7779 GCA_045627145.1 Ruminococcus sp.
TTCAATCCCTTCCTGTGATTCTGCCCTCAGTCTCTTTCCCTCTTCCGTGCTGCCTCGACAGTCTTATCGGTTCCTTTCAGGCTCTCCCCTGACGACTTTTATATTATATCATACCGCTTCTCATTTGTCAAACAGAAGAAAATTGCGTTTTATTACCTTTTTTTGTACACTTTCGACACCGTATTTATTTTAATCCTGATAGTAGAAACTTTATGGTAAAAATGACGGCAAGTACTATCATTATTCCCATAACTATTACATTTTTATTTATCTCGTCCTCAAATTCAAAGTACTCCGGCTTCTTTTTATCATATATTATAGTTTTGAATGAACCTACTTCAAACGGCTGTGTAAAGCCTGCCTTATCGTCTGCCTCAAAGTATTCGCCGTCCACTATATATTTCATAGTGTGAACGTAATTATCCTTTTTCACTTCTTTAGCCGCTGTTACCTCTGCATTGACCTTCACGCCCTTGTATTTAAGCATTAAGAGCCTCACCATATACACTGCCGCCGCAATTCCTATGACCACTCCAAGCAAGCTCCATATTATTTCTTTCATTTATATCTCCTTCCTGGTATCGCATATCAAAAACGGACACCCGAAGATGTCCGTTTACTTTTATGCCATTAATTTTACCATTACAGCTTTCTGTGCATGGAGTCTGTTTTCGGCTTCCTCGAATATTTCCTTTGCGTGAGCCTCGAAAACCTTCTCGGTTATCTCCTCCTCACGGTGTGCGGGCAGACAGTGGAGAACCATAGCATCGTTGTGTGCCTCTGCCATAAGCTCATCGTTTATCTGATAGCCTGCGAAAGCCTTTCTTCTCTTTTCTGCTTCGTCTTCCTGTCCCATAGATGCCCAAACGTCAGTTATCATTACGTCTGCGTCCTTTGCAGCCTTCTTCGGGCAGTTGGTCATTTCAAACTTATCGCCGTAACCTGCGGCAAAGTCAAGAATCTCCTTTGGCGGCTGATAGTCGTCAGGGCAGGCTATAGCTACAGACATTCCCACTTTCAGGCAGCCTACGATAAGTGAATTTGCCATATTATTGCCGTCACCGATAAAGCACATTTTCAGTCCTTCAAAGCTACCCTTGAATTCACGGATAGTCATGAGGTCAGCGAGTACCTGACAAGGGTGACAGAAATCAGTAAGACCGTTGATTATCGGTATTCCGCCGAATTCTGCAAGTGCTTCAACTTCCTTCTGTTCAAAGGTTCTTATCATGATACCGTCGAGATAGCGTGAAAGAACTCTTGCTGTATCCTGAACAGGCTCACCTCTGCCTATCTGGAGGTCATTTGAGGAAAGGAAAAGCGGATATCCGCCAAGCTGATACATACCTGTTTCAAAAGAAACTCTGGTTCTTGTTGAAGCCTTCTGGAATATCATTCCGAGAGTTTTGCCCTGAAGGCGTGGGTGCGGAATGCCGTGCTTCAGTTCATATTTGAGCTGGTCGGCGAGGTTGAGTATATCAATTATCTCCTCTGAGGAGAGGTCAAGCAGTTTAAGTAAATGTTTCATATTGAGTTATCCTTTCAGGTAGTGCTTTCTCTGTTCAGTTCTCCGAACGATTTATCTACAGCAACTGCAAAAAGCACTACATAGTCGTCGTAATAGCGGTTATCTATTTCAAGGTCATACTGGAGGTCGCCTGAAACGCCTTCCTGAGTGTTGACATGACCTACTGCATTTCCTTCTACAATAATGTCAAAATTCTTTCTGTCCTTACTTACAAGCTCATACTTGATCGTTTTATTTCTGCATACAAGGGTTGGATCAAGGAACAGAGATTTGCATTCGATGGTCATAAATGTTGCATCATTGAGGATTATATGAAAAATCGGTTTTTTATCTGCAACTCCGACCTGTGCAAATGTATAGAGATTGTAGTTTACCTTATCGAAAAGGTCATATTTTGAATCAAAATTCTTTTTCTTTACACTGTATAGAACTTTATTGTTTGAATCCTGTGCTATATATTTTGCACCGGGTTTTGCGGCAATTGTTAATTTCATGATTATCCCTCCATTACCTTCATCAATATTTCAAGACCTTCGTCAAGCTCACTGTATGATATTGTAAGCGGCGGAAGAAGCCTTACTTTTTCTTTTGCTGTAAGGACAAGAAGCCCGTTATCAAGAGCTTTCTGTGCTATATCCTTTGCATTTTTAGTTTTAAGTGTTATGCCTATCATAAGTCCGATACCGCTTATGCTTTCAACTTCACTGCATTTTTCAAGCTTTTCTTTTATGTATTCTGCTTTTTTGCATACATCATCAAGGAAGCCTTCGCCTGTTACTCTTTCAAGAACCGCAAGACCGCCTGCACAGGCAACAGGGTTGCCTCCGAAAGTTGAGCCGTGAGTACCGGGAGTGAAAACCTTGCTGCATTTTTCATTTGCAAGACAGGCACCCATAGGCAAACCGCCTGCGATACCCTTTGCAAGGGTTGTGATATCGGCTTTTTTTCCGAAATTATCTCCTGCAAGGAATTTTCCTGTACGTCCGACACCTGTCTGAACTTCGTCGGCTATAACGAGGATATCCTTTTCGGCACATATTTCATAAAGAGCATCAACAAAATCTTTATCAAGGGCATTTACTCCGCCCTCACCCTGAATGTATTCTATCATTACGGCACAGACAGTATCGTCTATCTTTGCTTTAAGGTCGGCGATATTATTTGCTTCTGCGTTGACAAATCCCTCAACGAACGGGAAGAAATAGTTATGGAAAACATCCTGACCTGTAGCGGAAAGAGTAGCGATGGTTCTTCCGTGGAATGAATTTACAAGAGTAATGATGGTATGGCGGCCTTTTCCGTATTTATCGAAGCTGTATTTTCTTGCGAGCTTGATAGCACATTCATTGGCTTCCGCACCGCTGTTTCCGAAGAAAACAGACTTATATCCTGAAGTTTCGCAAAGCTTTGCGGCGAAATCAGCCTGAACTGCGGTATAGTAATAATTTGAACTATGCTGGAGAGTTCTTACCTGACTGCAAACTGCGTCAGCCCATTTATCGTCGCAGTATCCGAGAGAATTAGTACCGATACCGCTTCCGAAGTCGATATATTCCTTACCGTTTTCATCTTTACAGCGTCTGTTTTTACCCTGTTCCATAACGAGAGGATAACGTCCGTATGACTGCATAACGTTGTTATCGAATTTTTCTATAGTGTTCATAAAACTCCTCCTTGGGCAGACACCTGTCATAATTATACGATACTTAATTATTATACCGCTTTACAGGTTATAAAATCAACCATATAAGCGTTCTTTTGCGTAAACTTTTTGTTTATTAATCAAAAAATTATACAAACTGTGTTCCGATACCTTCATTTGAAAGTATCTCTATAAGAATTGAATGCGGCACTCTGCCGTCGATTATAACGGTTTTGCTTACGCCTCGTCTTACTGCCTCAACGCAGCAGTCGATTTTCGGTATCATGCCGCCTGAAATGATACCCTGTCTTTTAAGAAACGGTACTTCGCTTACATTTACCTCCGGAATAAGTGTTGAAGGATCGTCCTTATCACGGAGAAGTCCTGCGATATCTGTCATGAGAATAAGATTTTCAGCTCCAAGCTCTGCGGCAATTCTTGCGGCTGCCGTATCTGCATTTATGTTGTATGTATTGCCGTTTTCGTCTGTGGCAACCGTTGCGATAACAGGTACATTTCCGTTTTCAAGTGCATCAAGAATAGGCTTTGTGTTTACCTTTGTTATCTCGCCTACCCAGCCTAAGTCCTGACCGTCGTCTGTCTTTTTCTTCTCAGCCATGAGCATTTCACCGTCTATGCCGCAAAGTCCTACGGCACTTCCCTTATGCTGTGCAAGAAGCTGAACCAGTTCCTTGTTGACCTTGCCTGCAAGAACCATCTTTACAACGTCAACTGTTGCATCGTCGGTATAACGCAGACCGTTTACAAATTTGCTTTCAATATTCAGCTTTTTAAGCATATCGCTTATCTCAGGGCCGCCGCCGTGAACAAGCACTACCTTTACGCCAACAAGTGAAAGCAGTACGATATCATTCATAACTGCGTCCTTCAGTTCCTTGTTGGTCATTGCGTTTCCGCCGTATTTAACAACGAGTATCTTGTTATTATACTTCTGAATATAAGGAAGTGCGTCGATAAGCACCTGTGATTTGTCATTGTTTGAGATTTTTTCCATTTTGAACCACTCCAGATTTAAGTATATCAAACGGCTTTTCAGGTTCTTTCAATGCATACAATCCCTGTTTCAAACCGTCGATTTCAAAAGTCACACAGCCTGTTCCGTTTTTGCCTGTGTGCATACTGATATTGCAGAGCTCATCTCTGCTGAAAAAGCTTATTCTTTCTGCCGAAAAACCTGTGATGACACGTTTATCCGTTATTGCATAAAACATCTTCTCTCTGCGTTTCGTCTTTGCGTAAAGAACCGCCGCCGCCGCCCAGCATGGAAGTGTAACAGCCGCTTTCCAGCCTGCAAGTGCGATAAATGCAAGCGTAACTGCTGCAAGCGGTATCAGCAAAGAATAGCATATTGCTTTATAGACGGCTATTTCAGGAGTATCCGGTACTCTCACAAGCTTTTCCGCACCCTCGCACTCCGTCCCGAACCATACCAGCCCTTCGCCGTCCTCAAGCCTGTCTGTAACTATTTTCTGTAATTCTGCATTACTCATCAGCTTCTGTAGTCACCGTTTATTTTAACGTAGTCATAAGTAAGGTCACAGCCCCATGCAACAGCCGCACCTTTACCGCTTCCGAGCGTTATAATTACCTGTATAACTTCTTCTTTGAGAATCTCCTTTGCCTCGTCCTCTGAAAACGAAACACCCGTGCCGTTTCTGCAAACCTCGATAATTCCCTTTTCAGAGCTTATCTTCACGCATACTTTGTTTATGTCAAAATCTGCATCTGCATAGCCGACAGCACAGAGTATCCTTCCCCAGTTTGCATCTTCTCCAAACACTGCGGCTTTGAAAAGATTTGATGTGATGACAGATTTCGCTACTGTTTCGGCTGTTGTTTCGTTGTCGGCACCGTTTACGGCACATTCTATAAGCTTTGTTGCACCTTCGCCGTCACGAGCCATCATTCTTGCAAGGTTCAGCATTACCGCATAGAGAGCATTCTCAAACATATCGAGGTCTGCTCCCTCTTTTTTCAGGGGCTTGTTTTCAGCCCTGCCCGAAGCCATTATACACGCCATATCGTTTGTTGAGGTATCACCGTCAATGCTCACACGGTTGAGTGTCAGCCTTACAACATCACTCAATGCTCTGTGAAGAAGTTCCGCAGAAATATCGGCATCGGTTGTGAGAAAGGTAAGGGTAGTAGCCATATTCGGATGTATCATGCCGCTTCCTTTCAGCATACCGCCGAGAGTGCAGGTCTTTCCGCCAATTTCAAACTTTACGGCAACCTCTTTCGGCATGGTATCCGTAGTCATAATTGCCTCAAGAGCCTTCTTGTTCCCATCATGCGAAAGTCCTTCAGCAAGCGATTTAATGCCGTCTGCAATGGGTTCTATGGGGAGTGTCTGACCAATCACGCCTGTTGAAGCGACTATAACATCATCAGCGGATATTCCAAGCTCTTTTGCCGCAAGCTCACACATTGCAGAAGCCTTTTCTATTCCGTCGGCATTGCAGGCATTGGCGTTTACGGAATTACAGATAACAGCCCTTGCTTTGCCGTTTTTAAGGTGCTTTTGAGTTACCGTCACAGAAGCTCCCTTGACCTTGTTGGTGGTGTAGACTGCGGCGGCTGTACAGACATTGTCAGCCACGATAAGTGCAAGGTCATTCTTCATATTTTCGGGAGTATTTCCGTTAGCCTGATTATTGAGTTCCGAAGATTCTGCAAGGGCCTGATGCTTCAGTCCGCAGCATATACCGTTTGTCCTGAATCCCTTTGCGGCACACACACCGCCTTCGGTAAATTCTATTTTATCAAATTTTATAAGTTCCATATCAGCTTCTGTAGTCAGCGTTTATCTTAACATAGTCATAAGTGAGGTCACAGCCCCATGCTGTTGCGGAAGCACTGCCCTCATTCATATTGACAAGAACCGTAACTGCATTTTCGGAAAGTATCTTTTCAGCCTCGTCCTCGTCAAAAGGAACAGGCGTACCCTTATCGAAAACAAGCATCTTTCCTGCCTTGCTCTCAAAATAAAGCTGAACGTCATTCTGGTCAAACTTTGCGCCGGAATATCCCATAGCACAGAGAAAACGTCCGAAATTAGCATCATGACCGTATATAGCAGCCTTTGAAAGGTTTGAGCCGACAATTGAACGTGCCATTATCTTAGCATCGTCCTTTGATTTTGCGTTTATCACCTTTGCCTCAAAGAGAGCAGTTGCACCTTCGCCGTCGCCCGCCATTTTCTTAGCGAGGTATTCGCAGACAAAGCAGAGAGCATCTCTGAAAAGCTGATAGTCCGCACCCTTGCTTTCGATTTTCGGATTCTCTGCAAGACCGTTTGCAAGAACGAGGAGAGTATCGTTGGTTGAGGTATCGCCGTCAACTGTTATCATGTTGAATGTATCGGTAACAACATCTGAAAGAGCCTCCTGCAAAAGTTTCTTTTCAATGCATAGGACGGTCGTAACGTAGCCAAGCATTGTACACATATTGGGATGAATCATGCCCGAACCCTTGCTCATTGCACCCAGAGTAACGGTTTTTCCGCCTATTTCAAATGAAACTGCAATTTCCTTGTTGATGGTATCGGTAGTCATGATAGCCTTTGAAGCCTCTGTACCTGCCTCGATACCGAAAGCCTTCTTAGCCATGAGTTCCTTAGTTCCTGCAACTATTTTTGCCGTGTCTATCTGCATACCGATAACGCCTGTTGAGCCTACGAGTACATTTTCGGGAACACCGCCGATAATATCGGCAACAGCCTGACCTGTGGCACGGCAGATATCCATTCCCTGCTGACCTGTACAGGCATTTGCTATACCCGAATTTACAACAACTGCATGAACCTCTGCGTCGCTGTCTGTAACAGCCTTATCCCAGAGAACAGGGGCAGCTTTTACGACGTTGGTTGTGTAAACGCCTGCCGAAACGCAGGGAGTTTCGCTGTAAATGAGAGCCATATCCGTGCGTCCCTTATATTTTATGCCTGCGGCGGCAGAAGCTGCCTGAAAGCCCTTTGCAGCCGTAACGCCGCCGTCTGTTATTTTAAAACCGTTTTCCATAATCTTTACCTTCTTCTGTTATCAGAGAACTATCTCCTCTGATTCACGAATTTTCTTTGCAAACTCCTGAATTACGAGAAGGAAAATTTCCTTTTCATTTTCAGATTCCCATTTATGTGATTTTGCCTGAAGTGCCGCCATATCAAGAAGCGGAGCGATGTCCTTATATCTTGGAGCAAGATATTTTTCCTTTCCCTTGCAAAGCGAAACCATAAGCTGTCCTTCGTAAATATCACCTGCAAAGGGATCATTTTTTATCACTCCGATAGCCTGTTCTATAGCCACTACAGAAAATATCCTCTGACGCAGCATACGGCATAAATCGGCAACCGTAAGCTGTTCTGGAGTTTTCAGCATTACCGAATTAAACCATGGCTCTATATTTGATTCACCGTCTTCGCTGACAAAATCGTATTCATAAATTTCCTTCAATGTTTTTCCGTTCATGGCTTTCCCTCCGATTATATTTTATTGCTCCACCAATTAAGGGCAACACCGCACAAAGATTGTGCGGCAGAAACGCAGTTAGATTTTTCGTCAGATTGTACAGAAATTTTGCAGGCATACTG
>JAZQND010000207.1:0-6646 GCA_045627145.1 Ruminococcus sp.
AGTTAGATTTTTCGTCAGATTGTACAGAAATTTTGCAGGCATACTGTCGTATGGCAAAGAATTTCTGTGCAAGATGACGGAAAAGATACAAGTTTATGACGTACAAAGTCGTCAGACGTGCTTTGTGCGGTGTTGCCTTTAATGTTTGATAAAGTATTCAACAATGTAATTATATCAAATGTAATAATAAAAGTCAAGTTATGCACAAAAGGCAAATACCGTACAAAGCCTGTATTTTCGGATTCGTACGGTATTTTGAATTAAAGGAGATCAAAATCTATGGAGGTAAGGAAGATATCGCCGTCAATTTTTACACTGAACCTTCCGCCGCAGGCTTCTGTAAAGCTTTTCGCAATTGAAAGTCCAAGTCCGCTTCCTTCAGTGGTTCGGGATTCATCGCCACGAGTAAACCTCTCCATAATTTCATCAGGAGTAAAGGTCATCTCATAGGAAGCTGTGTTTTTGAGTTCAATAAAGACTTTATTATTCTCACAATAGAGTTTGAGATAAATTCTTGTACTGTCAAGAGAATATTTAAGTGCATTGTCAATTATATTTTGAAGAACCCTGTAAAGCTTTTTTCCTTCAGCCATTATCGGGGCTTTTTCAGATTTCATATCTGTGCGTATTTTTTTTCCGCTGTTTTTGATTTTATCTTCAAGATCACACAAAACCTGATTGGTCAGTACAACAGCATCTATTTTTTCAAGCTGAATGTCATTTTTGCTGGTAGCTTTTGCGAGGTCAAAAAGGTCTGCAACAATTACACGGAGTCTTTCGGTTTTTTGTTCAAGAACCTTGACATAATCTGCTGCGGCAGGGGAAAGTTCCTCGGCAGAAAGCAGGTCAACATAACTGATAATAGATGTAAGCGGAGTTTTGAGGTCATGAGAAACATTGGTAACAAGGTCAATTTTCATTCTTTCGGAACGAATTTGTTTTTCAACGTTTACCTCTATGCCTTTTGAGATGTTGTTGAGATTTTCAGTCATGTTGTAAATTATGTTTTCTTTTTCAATGATAACAGGTGAGTAATCGCCGCTGCTGATATCTGAAATATGTTTTGCAAGCTTTGTAATTTCGTTCAGGTCCTTGCAGTTTAAAGCATAGAACGCCCATATAACAGCTATAGCAAGGAAAGGGACGATTTCTACAGCAGCAAATATACCTATCATAACCGTCATAATTCCGATAATAGTGAAAACAATGGTTCTGATTGTGAATCTTCTTATGAAAATATTGTTTTTTAATTTTTCTTTATTTATAATTCTTTCTTCTACTTGATTAAATTTTTTCTTTATATATTTGAATACTTTGCCAATAAAGGACGAAGCAATAAGCTGTTTGCATTTCAGTCTGATAACAAGTGTATTCAAAGCAAGAAATGCAGTCATAACCGTAACTGTGAATATAGCAGTTGTTATTGCATTGAATGAAGTGTTGCTTATATTTAAATTTGAGCAGGTTTCATAGTAAAAATCGACTGTCAGAACACAGCCAGTTGCCAATACTACAATCAAAACCACAAATAATTCAGACCATACATTTTTCAGAATATCCATCTGATATTTTCCACTGTTTACATTATATCCGCCGGCAATGAGAATATAGATAACAAGTATGGCAAAAACAGCCCACAGAGGAATGGTTTTTATCCATATATCAAGCATTTTATTTTCAGCCGTCTTCATTTCCTGTGATATAGATTCTCTTTCTTCTATAACGCTGTCTATAGGACGTACATATAAGTTGAACATTAATTCACTGCCGTTGGAGGTATAGTCTGGTTCTGAACTATATCCGATTATTTTGCTGCTGTCATTCTCATCATAAAGAATGGTTGTGTCATAGGAATTGTTTTTAGTTTTGCTTCCACTGATGAATTCTGAAGGAATAGGAGAAGAACCGTCCTCATTCAGGTAAACAGTTGCACCAAGTTCATCAGTGTAGCTTTTTAATTTTGAAGTATCATAGTCAAAAACCGCATATCCGCCGAGGCTTCCTGCATAATAATACTCCATTCCGTGATTGTTGTCATACCAATTAAATTCGTATGAATTCCAACTGAAATAATGCTCCCACGGATAAGCGTTTAAATTTGCCGTTCTTACTATTTCATAAGTCTGTGGTTCGGAAAGTTTATAAAAATCAATTTTGTTGTCAAAGTTAGAGAAAATATTCTCATTTGTTCCGATAGCGTAATTAAAAAGAGTGCTTTCCGGCAGTGTAAGATTACCTTTACTGTCCATAAGTCCGGCTTTTTTCATATTGCTGATAACAGATTTCTGATAGAACTGACTGCCCTTAAGACTGCCTTCGCTGTCAAGGTTTCTGACATACATATTTCCGAAAAGCCAGAGCTTATTCATAACACTATTTAATTCATTTTGATATTCATGCCCGTTGGTAAATTCTTTTTCTGACAGGCTGTTAAGCTTTGTATCGTAATTTTTCCAAGCGTTAATGCATATAAAAGCTGATGCAGAAAAGAGAGCAGTAGAAAGCAGAAATGCGATAACACGGGCTGACTTTTTTTTCAGCACATTCATTATATCCCTCCGTTCACTTTTTCTATTTTGTATCCTATTCCCCAGACAACTTTAAGATAGCGGGGGTCTTTGGGGTTTATCTCAATTTTTTCACGGATATGGCGAATGTGTACCATAACCGTATTTTCAACCGAGAATGATTCCTCATTCCATACCCTTTCGTAAATTTGCTCGGCAGAAAAAACTCTGCCTAAATTTTCCATAAGAAACTCTGTAATTTTATATTCTGTGGCAGTAAGTTTGACAGGTTCACCGTCGAGATAAAGCTGTTTTTCGTCAAGGTCAAGAGAAAGACCGCCTGTTTTGATACAGTTGCTGTGCATTGTACTGTCAGCCGCACCAAGAGAAAGATAACGTCTTAAATTTGAATTTACTCTTGCGACAAGTTCCATAGGATTATATGGCTTGGTAATGTAGTCATCAGCACCCATAGAAAGACCAAGTATCTTGTCGCTGTCTTCAGATTTTGCCGAAAGGACAATGATAGGGATATTTTTCATAGTGCGTATTTTCATCATTGCGGATAAGCCGTCGAGCTTAGGCATCATGACATCAATGAGAATGAGATGTACCTCATTCTGCATAAGGCTGTCAATAGCCTCAAGACCGTTATAGGCTTTGTGAACGATGTAGCCTTCCTTGGAAAGAAGTTTTTCAATAGCATTTACGATATCGTGGTCATCGTCAACAACAAGAATTGAAGCATTATCAAGTAATTTCATATAGTTATCTCCCTTATAAAAATCGCTGTCTGAAAATTTTCAGGTAAAAACAATCATAGCGACCAGCTCCTTTGTCTTTAGTGTAATTACATTATAAACCTGCTTTCTTAATTTGGAGCTGACACATTTCTTAAATTTTTCTTAAGGGCACCTCTAAAAACCCGTTTTGAGTAAGAAAAAGCAAGATGCAAGAAAAGCCATCGAAGGCGTGCTTTCGCACTACGAGAGGGCTTGACGCAGCAGATGCTGTGCATAGCTGCTTTTTCTCAGAAGGGGTTTTTAGAGGTGCCCTTAAATCGACACTGTAAAAAGCTGTCATGTGTGTGTTGTGCTGTGTTGTTTTAAAGACATCTCTAAACCGCATAATTTGATACGGAACAATAACATTATATCATTATTTTATTTAAAAGTAAAATGTAAGAATTTGGTGGAGCAGTATATATGAAAAAGCGGCTGAATTAAAAATTCAACCGCTTTGTATTTTAATCAGGATATTCCAAGAAGCTGGTTTTTCATGATGCAAAGGTCAAATACATTAAGTTTGTTATCTTTGTTCATATCAGCCTCACTCCAACATGAAAAATCAGAATCTGAATTTGAAAGAAGCCATTTTTGAAGAACTACTACATCTGCAACATTGAATACTTCATCACCGTTAGCATCACCTGAAGGTTTTTTGGTATTATTGATGATATCAGTAAATTTCGGACATTCATAGGATTCAAATCCACAAACGCCTATATCATGAAGCAAAACAGCCGAGATATTGTCTTTGTATTTCAAACAAATATCAAGAAAAGTTTTATATGATTCATACACCAAAGGTGAACGTGAATGGCTTGAAACACCAAATTCAGTCAACTGGATATCAAGACCTGTACTGATAAATTTTTTTAATGCTGTTTCAAAAGCATCAACTGACGGGTAGCTGATATCAAGACAAGCTTCCATACCGATTGAATCAATCAAATTTTCTTCTTTCAGTTTAAGGGCAAGCTCGTATATATCATCGGTCTTTGTTGGCATATATTCATTATAATCGCACAAAAGAAGTTTTGTACCCTCCGGAGCATATTCTCTTGCATATCTGTATGCGTTAAAAACAAATTCATCGCTGCCATAAATTTTATACCAAAAATTTGCAACGGAATTATTAATGTCCGGCATACGATATCCGCCGCCATCATTTACAAATAGTTCCTTACAAATTTCATAAGAGTCTATTTTGAGATTCGGATAATTCTTCTTTAATCCTTCAAATGTATTTTTTATAAAGCTTTCAAGACGCTGATTCATTACTTCAGCAGAAACATAAGCAGCATTGGATTGAAAGCCTTCTTTGAAGAACCATTCAGGAGTCTGGCTATACCAGACAAATACACATCCATGAAGCGGAATGCCGTTTTCTTCACAGAATTTTAATGTTGCATCTGCGTTTGCAAAGCTTATTTGAATATCATTATCACCTTTTTCAATGCAACCCTTTTTGTCAAGCAGACTGTCCGGTTTAAGTTCATTTTCAAGTGAAATACAATTGAAGTTATCCTTATAATAATCCGGGTTTTTTAGTAAATTTATAGGAGAGAGCCAATATCCGGTTAAGAAATAATCTTCAAAAGCATCCTTATATGTTGAAGCGGTCATTTTATCAACTGAAGGAACATCTTCGGTTTCAGAATTAGGAATAATGGTTGTTTCGGTAGAATCTTCAACATCAACCGGAGTAGCATATAAAGGCTGGTTTGTATTTACAATTGCCGAACCGCTGGAATTAATTCCTTCAACAAACATTGAGATATTACAAATTGAAGATTCAGAATTAAGACCGAGATTTTCCCAAGCTTTAAAATGAGAGGAAACATCAACTGTAGCTTTGATATTTTTCATTGTATTATTTTGAGCAGGATTATTTTTACGAATGCTCATGTATTTAGTATATTTTTCAGAAGTTATCGGATCTATTTCAGTAGTTACATAAATATCATATATAATATCATTTATTGTTGCCTGACCAACTTCGTATTGACCACCGGTAGGTCGCCAGCTGCCACAGCCTTCAATAATCTCATATTTAATATCAGGTTTATCACTTGAAGGACTAACAAGTTTGCCTGAATAGCCAAAATACGAAATACCTTCAGGTTTAAAGTCAATATCATAATTAAAAATAATATTACCGTACTCTTTGTATGGTTTAGAACCGTCAAGATTTTTTCCGGATTCAAATCTGCATTCTTTTACTGAATTCCATTTACTGGTAAAAGTTCCGCATGAACCAATATCCAGTTCAACATGGCCCACATTGTCGATATTATAAGAAGAATAGTCATATCCATCTTTTGAACTACGGGAAACTATTTCATCGCTTGAGGAAGCAACAATATCATCAGCATAAGATACAATAGCTGAAGCCGGCAACATTGCAGCAGTCATTGCAGCGGCAGTTAAACCACAAAATAATTTTAATTTCATAAAGAACCTCCTTAAAAAATAAAATATATAATTAATAATCGGCATATATACTATTTTTATCATACAATATTGATGCTTATTGTACAAGTGTATTGTTGCGGTTCTTTTCCCATTTATTGCGATTTTTACAAAAATACCGCACATATTGTGCGGTATTATATCAAATTAATTATTATCCAACTCCTCAATCTCATCGTCCAACAAGTGTCCGATTGACTTCAGAACAATCACACTTCCTTCAGGATTAACCGCAAGAAGAATGTCATCAGTTTCATTAACGGTATATATCTCAGCATCAGATGGAAATATACAATATGTTGCCCACAGATAAGGCTGACGATTGGTTTTTTTCGCTTCGGAAATCTCTTTTTGTCTCTCTGCCCATTGTTCAGTTGTTAAATACTGACCATCAAATTCCTCAGCCAGACCTATAAATTCTTTTTCTGTATAGTCATTTGAAAGAGTGTCATTTCCGATATATGTTTCTCCGTTAAAATTTATCATTGGAACAAGCATACAGAAATAATTGGGAGTCTGAGGTTCAGGCGAAACTATAGGTTCTGTAACTGGCGGAGCAGATGTTGTAACTGCTTTTTTTGCTGTTTGTGTTGCCGTATTTATAATTTTTGTTGTCTGAACTGCTGCTGTAGTCTTTGGAATTTCCGATGGTGAAGCAGAATTTTTAGGAGAAAGTATTTCTTCTTCTGTGTCATTATTTGTTTCGTATTCTTCATTTTTTTCTGTTAATGTGGTTTTTTCGCTGTTTTCTTTTGCGTATGTTGAAACAGGAAGGGGAGTGGATGCGGATTTTTTATTGTTTACTGAGGCAGTAAACGTTGTTATTTGAGTTTGAGTAGAACAACTGCTTTTTAGCAAACAGGTATAAGTCGGAGGCCAAGCGGT
>JAZQND010000208.1:0-17855 GCA_045627145.1 Ruminococcus sp.
ACAATCTTTGTGCGGTGTTGCCTTAATTTGGGACACAATACATGAACAATGCCGTCTTTGAACGGCTTTCGGAGCGACTTGATATGAAAAAAATTTATGGAAATGAATATCTTCTGTCTGTTATGGCAAGTATGATAGAAAATAAACGTGCCGCACAGTCTGTAATTTTCTGTGGAGAAAAAGGCAGCGGCAGAAAACTTATGGCTAAATATTACACACAGTCACTGCTTTGTGATAATCCTGTCGGCGGCAGACCATGCGGTATATGCACTTCATGTCTGAATGTTGAAAAAGGCTATCACCCCGACGTGAAATATGTCGAGAAAAGCGGCAAGCTCGGCGGATATTCAGTTGAAACCGCAAGAGCTGTAATTTCAGATTCATTTGTTAAACCAAATAACAGCAGCGGACGAAAAATTTATATCTTCACAGACTGCCTCAATATAGACCTGCGAACTCAGAATATGCTGCTGAAAATTATTGAAGAACCGCCCGAATATGCCTACTTTATCTTCACCTGTGCCTCAAGAACCGATTTTCTCCCCACTATCATCTCTCGCTGTGTCTGCCTGAATGTTTCGGTATGCACAGAAAATGAAGCCTCCGCTTCCCTTTCCGAAAGCGGATTCGGTGATGAGGAGATTCGCAGTGCTGTTCAGTGCTTCCACGGCAATATCGGCAGATGCACCGATTTCATCACAGACGAAAATTTGAGAAAACAGGTAGATTTGACAAAATCTCTCACTGATAGTATAATAAGAAAAGATGAATATTTGCTGAATGTTCAGCTTTTCTCTCTCGGAAGTAGCAGAAATGACGTAAAATGCGTTCTTTCCATGCTTGATTTGCTTATCCGTGATGCTGCTGTTCTCGGAAAAGACAGCAATGCGGCGGCTATAGGCTGCTACTATGAAGGTGCTGAATGCCTTTCACACAGTATTACGTCACATCAGGCTGCACGAATCCACAGCCACATTGAACGGGCTAACCGTGCCATTGACAGCAATGTTTCAATTCCGCTTGCAATGGCGGCTTTATCAGCAGAAATAATTACTGTTTGCAGTTGATCTGCAAAATAGAACGGAGTATAAAATGAAAGAAATCGTAGGAATCCGCTTTAAAAGCGTAGGAAAAATATATTATTTCTCCCCTGGAGATATCAAGGCTAATGTCGGTGACTTTGCAATCGTTGAAACCGTAAGGGGCATAGAGTGCGGCGAAGTTGTTATCGCTAACAGGGAAATCGAGGATAACCAGATAAACTCACCTCTTAAACCAATTATAAGACTTGCAGACGAAAATGACCTTAAAACTGTCGAAAAAAATAAACAGCGTGAAAAAGAAGCATTCGGTATCTGCGAGGAAAAAATCAAATACCGCAAACTTAATATGCACCTTGTTGACGTTGAATGCACTTTTGACAACAACAAGCTCCTTTTCTACTTTACCGCTGAAAACCGTGTGGATTTCCGTGAACTCGTTAAAGACCTTGCCGCTGTTTTCAGAACCCGTATAGAACTCCGCCAGATAGGTGTCCGTGATGAAGCTAAGATACTCGGCGGACTCGGTATCTGCGGACGTGAATTCTGCTGTAAAGGATATATGGGAGATTTCCAGCCCGTTTCCATCAAAATGGCTAAGGAACAGGGACTCTCTCTTAATCCTACCAAAATTTCTGGTACCTGCGGCAGACTTATGTGCTGCCTTAAAAATGAACAGAACGCCTATGAGGAACTGCTCAAAATCACACCAAAGGTCGGTGCAATAGTTGTAACTCCCGATGGAGATAAGGGCAAGGTCGAAGAAGTTAACCTTATCACAGGCAAACTCAGAGTTAAAACCGATAAATCAGAAGTTCCGGTTACTCTTGACAGAAGCGAAGTCAAGCTCCTGAAAGATGTTGAAATAAAGGTAAACCGTGAGGAGCTTAAAGCACTCAAAAATCTTGAGGATAAATAATGCAGAAGGTAAATTACGGCAGAATGCTTGACGAAAAGCTTGCTGAACTTGCAAAAAACGATGAAAAAACTTCACTTCTGCTTCACGCCTGCTGTGCCCCTTGCAGCAGCCATACCCTGCTTTTTCTGAACGGTCACTTCAATATCACACTTTATTTCTGCAATCCGAATATCGCACCGCAAAGCGAATTTGAATATCGCTCTGCTGAACTGAAAAGGCTTGTCAGCGAACTGAAGCTTGATATACCGATTATTGAAGAACCTTACGCTCCGGAAATATTCTATGAGCTTGCCAGTGGACTTGAAAATCTTCCTGAACGTGGAGAGAGATGCCAAAAATGCATAGCATACCGTCTGCGGAAAACCGCCGAAAAAGCAAAGGAACTCGGCTTTGATTTCTTCACCACCACCCTTACGATAAGTCCGCATAAGGACTGCACGTTCATTAACGAATGCGGTTCGGAAATATCAGAGGAATACGGCATTGAATATCTTTTTTCAGATTTCAAGAAGCATGACGGCTACAAGCATTCCATAGAACTTTCTAAGCAATACAGTCTTTACCGTCAGAATTACTGCGGCTGTGTCTACAGCAAAATAAACAGAGGAGAAACCAATGGCTAAAGAACTTAAAACAAACGCTATGCGTTTTCTTGAGAAAAATAAAATAGAATATAAAGTACAGACCTATGAGTGTGAGGAATTTATCGACGGAATTGATACGGCAAAAAAACTTGGTCAGCCGCCGGAAGAAACCTTCAAAACTCTCATAGCACACGGCAAAAGCGGTAACTATTATTGCTTCCTGCTTCCTGTTGCACTTGAACTTGACCTTAAAAAAGCCGCAAAAAGCGTTGGAGAAAAGTCGGTTGAGCTTCTTCATGTCAAGGATATTACCAAGGTTACAGGCTATGTCAGAGGCGGCTGTACTCCTATCGGAATGAAAAAGCAGTTTATGACAGTAGTACATAATTCGGCAGAACAGCTTCCTCTTTTCTTTATAAGCGGCGGACGCATAGGTACTCAGATACAGCTTTCGCCAAAGGAACTGGTTGATTCTATCCGTGGAAAATTTGAAGATATTGCTCCGTCAAATAAATCTTGAATATTTTATGCGAAGTAATGAAGGATAAAGTCAAGGAAGAAAACCGCAGGAATACTAACGTATTTCAAGGTTTTCTGACGTAGAATTTCTTCTTCAGGACAAGCAGAAAAATTCAAAATTTAGTTGGTGAAGCAATATTAAAATGAGTAATGATAACTGAAAAAAGGGACAGCCGATTGACTGTCCCTTGATTTTTTTGATATCGGGCTGACTTTCCCCATTCATCAGCACGTTTTTTTAATTAGTCCTTGCGGAAAAGTTCTTTAAGAACAAGACCTGCACCGGCAGCAACAAGACCAAACATAATAACGAAAATGTAAGCACTTGTTGAACGCCAATGAATATGCGTTGTCATGATAACGCTTAACAAAACAAAGACGATTCCGATTGAGAGTACGATCCAGCCGTAGATACGTTTTTTCATGAAGAAAAGCATACCGATTCCGATAAGTATCGGAAGCATGATCATACCGTTTGTGACGTTGAACGAGCCGAATGAGAAGAAATAACCGCCTGTACCCCAACTGCTTGAAACGGTTACGTTATTGAATACCATAAACAAACCTGCACCAAGCATAACCAGACCGATTAAAAACTTAAAAAGTCTCGAACCGCTGTCCTCCGCCTCACTATTTTTCATTTCTCTGTACATACTGTCTAAGTCCTTATTTTTGGACATAAGACCACCTCCTATATCATTTTATGAGTATATTATACTGTATATTTTATCAATTGTCAAGAGTATTTTAGTTAGTACAACATAATATTTCAAATTCTGCCTTAAAAAATAATTAAGCTCTTAATTCTGCACCGATAGCGGCAAGTGCCTTGAGAACCTTTTTCATAGCAGAATCAGCCTGTTCGTCAGTGAGAGTTCCTTCCATTGAACGCATTGAAATTGAGTAAGAAACGCCCTTTTTGCCTTCTTCAATCTGTTTGCCCTTGTAAACATCAAAGAGAGTTACCTTTTCAAGTATCTTGCCTACTGCACCCTTTATAGCCTTTTCAAGCTCTGCAACAGGAACTTCGTCATCAACGATAATGCTGAGGTCACGGGTAGTTGCAGGGAATTTCGGAAGCGGCTTATAGGTTATCTTTTCTTCAGCAGCGTCCATAAGTTCAGGAATATTGAGCTTTGCAACATAAGCCTTAGTACCTATCTCGTAGGTTTCCTGTACTTCAGGATGAACCTCACCCATAATGCCGAGGCAAACGCCGTCTCTTACGATAACTGCACTTCTGAACGGATGGAGAGCATATTTTTCATCGAAAACGTCACAGCCGTCAGCACGGATATATTCAGCACCGTAAATATTCATTTCTGCAAGAAGCTGTTCAACCATGCCCTTTATTGTATAAAAATCGCAGTTTCCGCCGTACATACCGATAGTAAGACGCTGAGGCTCATCAGGAAGCTGATATTCATATTCGTGACGTGGCTTGCCGCTGTTTGCGAGCAGAGCTTCATCGCCCTCATAGCTTCTCTTTTCTTCAACAGGGAGATATTCCTTTGAAATCTCAAAAAGACAAGCTTTTTCGTTGCGGTTATTGTAGTTGAATGAGAGAACATCGAGCATTGAAGGAATAGTTGAAGTTCTCATAACGCTTGTATCCTCACCAAGAGGATTTACAATCTTTACAACATTGCGGAGTCTGCTGTTTTCAGGAAGCTTTATCTTATCGAAATACTTAGGTGAAACAAAGGAATATGTAGCAATTTCGTAACCGCCCAGTGAAACAGCCGCATTTCTGAGTGTACGGGTAAATTTCTGTTCTTCTGTAAATTCAGCCTTTGCAACTCCACGGAAATCGGTTGAAGGAATATTGTTATAGCCGTAGATTCTTGCAACTTCCTCTGCAATATCTGCCTTACAGCCGATATCTATACGGAATGAAGGAGCGATAACCATGCCGTTTTCAACCTTGAATTCAAGACGGCTGAGATATTCTATCATGTCCGCTTCAGGAATGTCAGTACCGAGGAAATTGTTTATCCATTCTGAACTAAATTCAACAGAGGCAGGAGTTTTGTCAGTATAGTCACGGTCAATTACAGTGTTGAGGACTTCGCCTGCACCAAGTTCTTCAACAAGCTGGAAAGCACGTTTGAGGCAGGTCATGGAGATAAGTCTGTCAACGCCCTTTTCATAGCGTGAAGAAGCGTCTGATTTAAGTCTGAGAGCCTTTGAAGTGCGTCTTACCTGAGAAGGTTCAAAGTAAGCAGATTCAAATACAACAGTTTTTGTATCTTCCATAATGCCGCTGTATTCGCCGCCCATGATACCTGCAACTGCTACAGGCTTGTTTTCGTCGGCAATAACAAGCATTTCGTCTGTAAGTTCACGCTCAACACCGTCGAGAGTAACGATTTTTTCGCCGTTTACAGCATTTCTTACATTGATATGTGAATTTTCAACATAGCGGAGGTCAAAAGCGTGCATAGGCTGACCGTATTCAAGCATAACGTAGTTTGTGATATCAACGAAATTGTTGATAGGACGAATGCCGCTTGCACGGAGTCTTTCTCTCATCCATCTTGGAGAAGGTCCGATTTTTACGTTCTTAACTATACCGGCACAGTATCTCTGACACTTTTCAGTGTTGATAACATCTACCTTGAGCATGGAGTTAATGTCGCCGTCAACGCCCTTGTATTCAGGTTCTTTAACGTTAAGCGGAAGATTATATGTAGCGGCTGTTTCTCTTGCAAGACCGATAACGCTGAGGCAGTCAGGACGGTTTGAAGTAATTTCAAATTCAACGGAAGTATCGTCAAAGCCGATAGCCGTGTGTATATCCTCACCGAGAGAACAGTCCTCCTCAATTACAAAAACGCCTTCCGGATCAGCATAAGGGAAATCATGAACAGAAAGACCGAGTGTATCCAGTCCGCAGAACATTCCGAAGCTTTCAACTCCACGCATTTTGCACTTTTTGATTTTTCCTTCAGGAAGAACAGCACCGTCAAGAGCAACAGGTACAAGGTCGCCTTCCTTTACATTCTTTGCATTGGTAACAATTTGAATAGGAGTATCAACACCGATATCAACTTTGCAGACGAAAAGAGCATCAGCATTTTCGTGCTGAACTTTTGAAAGAATCTTTCCGACTACAACTTTTGAAATATTGCTGCCTTCAATCTCAAAAGCCTCTACCTTTGAGCCACTCATTGTAAGAGCATGGCAGTAATCCTTGATAGGCATATCGGCTTTAACGTAATCGCTAAGCCATTTCATAGATAAATTCATTTTTATTTTCCTTTCAATAAACTTTTTGAAAAACAGCGTTTACCGCTTATAAATAATATCAAGCTTTCGCTGTATTTTTGCTTCACATCTTTCACGAAGCTGAAGTACATATTTTATGCAGTCACATTTTGCTCCGCTGAACAGCATAATTTCTCCTGAATCACAGGTTTCTGCAAACATTTCATATCTTGAATCAAAAATACCTGCGGTTTCAGAGTCATGGTCAGAAATGACATTGCTTTTAGAAGCGGCATTAAAATAGTTTAGGCAACACCGCACAAAGATTGTGCGGCAGAAACGCAGTCAGATTTTTCGTCAGATTGCATAGAAATTTCGCAGGCATACTGTCGTATGTCAAGAAATTTCTGTGTGATATGACGGAAAAGATACAAGTTTATGACGTACAAAGTAGTCAGGCGTGCTTTGTGCGGTGTTGCATTAAGTCTTTTGCTGAAATTGCACCATAATACAATAATCAGCGAAATAATCGGCAGGCACACAAACAGCCCCGTTATGAGCTTGTAATAAAAATCAAGTTCTGAAGAAGCTATTAATATCCACCATACAACACAAGCGGTAACAGCCAGAATAACTCCCGGTTTCATTTGTGATAAAACAGATTTATACATAATTCTCCCCAATATACTTTCACAAACCCAATCAATCATCTGTATGGCACTGACAGTATCATTATCATTGACAGACTGTCTGATTTACATAAAATATGCAGAATAACAAATCAAATCAGAATTGTTCAAGGAATCTTACATCATTCTCATAAAGGAGTCGGAGGTCATTGATGTCATAGCGTCCCATAACCATTCTTTCAAGACCAAGACCGAATGCAAAGCCTGAATATACATTGCTGTCGATACCGCAGTTTTCGAGAACCTTCGGGTGAACCATTCCTGCACCAAGAAGCTCGATATATCCTTCATCCTTGCACATTGAGCAGCCCTTTCCGCCGCAGTTGAAACAGCTTATATCAACCTCACAGCTTGGTTCTGTAAACGGGAAGTGGTGAGGACGGAAACGAAGCTTACAATCATTGCCGTAAAGCTTCTTCATAAGCATTTCGAGAGTACCCTTGAGGTCTGACATGGTGATTCCCTTATCAACAACAAGACCTTCTATCTGATGGAAAAGCGGAGAATGGGTAGCATCAACCGCATCTGAACGGAAAACACGTCCCGGTGAGATAATACGGATAGGCGGCTTCTGTGTTTCCATAACGTGAACCTGTACAGAAGAAGTCTGTGTACGAAGAAGTACGGTTTCGTCAGTACCGTCGATATAGAATGTATCCTGTGTATCTCTTGCGGGATGGTCAGGCGGTAAATTAAGTGCCTCAAAAACGTGGTAATCGTCGTCTATTTCAGGGCCGTCAGCAATATCGAAGCCCATTCCCATAAATATTTCACGAATCTCATTTTCAACCTTTGTAAGAGGATGGAGCTTTCCGAACGGAGTAAATTTGCCGGGGAGAGTGATATCAATGGATTCTTCCTTTATCTTTGCAGCCTGTGCGTCAGCTTTAAGGGCGGCAAGCTTTGAATTAACAGCTTCTTCGATATCTGCTCTTACCTTATTTGCAAGCTGACCGATTACAGGTCTTTCTTCAGCAGAAAGCTTTCCCATTTGTTTGAGAATAGCGGTAAGTTCGCCTTTCTTTCCGAGAAATTTGATTCGCAGTTCATCCAGAGCCTTAATATCGGAGCAGTTTTCAAGCTCCTTTTTTGCCTGAACTTCAATTGTTTCGAGTTGTTCTTTCATTTTTTCACCTCATAGAAATATAGAATTTGTGCCGTCTTACACAGAATGTATGTAATTACAAAAAAAGCCCTGTCCAACAGGACAAGACTAAACCTTGCTTATAAACCACCCATTGTCAGGAGAGCCGACACTCTCTTGTCTTTAACGCAGACATACGTCAGAATCTACACAGCAAAGCCTTTCAAAACTGCCCCTCGTGAGTGAACTTCAGAAAGCTTTGTGCCGAAGCGTTCGCACCATTCCGCCTCTCTCTGATGACACAATAACAAACCTACTCTCTCAGTCAACAGGTTCATACATTAATTATACTTCAAAAATAAAAAAAATCAAGAGTTTTTCTTGAAATTTTCAGGATTTTATGATATCATATAAATTGTTGCATATATAAGGTATGTACTATTTAACAGAATGGAGAAAAACAATGGATAATTTTGCTGAACAACTCGTAAAAAAGAACGAAACCGCTTCTGATAAAACCAAAAGGACTGCTCTTTTGATTGTCGGGATTCTGCTTACGGTTTCCCTTACAGGACTTGCATTTCTGCAAATGGGGAACTTTGCATTATCACTTCTCGGCTTTGTGCTTGCCGTTGCCAGCGGATGCGGTACTTATTTTATTTATCGCAATTCGTTTGTTGAATACGAATACACCTTCACCAACGGCGAACTTGATATTGATAAGATAATAGCCAAAACAAAACGTTCGGAAATGATTACGATTGAAGTAAGACAATTTACAGATTTCGGAAAATATGAGGACGGCATGAAGGAAACCTCCGAAATGACAGTTGTTATTGCTTCCGATAATATTGCAAAGCATGAATATTACGCCGATTTCAATCATGAAGTTTACGGTCTGACAAGACTTGTCTTTGCTCCTGATGAACGAATAATGGAAAATATCCGACGCTTTCTTCCGGCTAAGCTGAGGACAAAAAGTTTATAAGGCAGCTCCGCAATTCTGCGATTTTGCCGAAAATAAAAAATGCTGTATAACCAATTGGCTATACAGCATTTGTTTTTATATAATTACTTGAGAATAGTGTGGTGAGCATAAGCATTGAGAATTATCTGAGCATCTGCCTTTGTTACGAAACCATCCTTGTTAACATCAGCATAAACATAGTTGATTGGGAAAGAATTTTTACCTGCAATATATGCTAAAACTGCTGAAGCGTCGCAAGCATCAACAACACCGTCAAGGTCTACGTCGCCCCATTTGTAAGTTGTGATGTACCAGATAAGCATATCAGAATCATCTCTGTCGATTTGACCGTTGCGGTTTATATCAGCACAGCCTGTTGCGATTGAGAATTTCTTTGTTTCGTCAGAAAGATATCTGTTAAGACGAACTACGTCAACGATATTGATTACACCGTTTTCGTCGATATCGCCGAGAAGGAAGCCCTTAGCAGCGTGGTTGGCGTAATCCTGAAGGATTAAATCTCCGTCTTTCTTGGTAATAACGCCGTCGAAATTAAAATCAGCCTGTGCAGGATTTACTAACTTGGCATCCTTAGCCCCATTTAAAAAACGGTAAACATAAGTAGCATCGCAGGCATTAACAACACCGTCATTATCAGCATCACCGAGAATACGGGTTGCACAGTTTGAACCTGTGTTTGAAGCTGCGTTTGATGAAAGGGCAGCAACGGATGAGAGTGAGAGTACTGCAGCACTTAAAGCTGCTGTGATTTTCTTGAAATTCATAACAATTTCCTCCAAATAAAATTAAATTTGTTTTTTGTTCTTTTTTATATATTATGTATTAAGAACATATTTATTATACCACATTATGACGAACAAGTCAATAGATTATAGCAAATTTGTAAAAAATATTCTCTGACAA
Organism: Ruminococcus sp.; assembly: GCA_045627145.1. GTDB lineage: Bacteria > Bacillota > Clostridia > Oscillospirales > Ruminococcaceae > Ruminococcus. Next base: position 9,934 of record JAZQND010000208.1, read on the forward strand.
ATGTGAAATATTTTGGTACATTTTGCCTTTTCTATTTCAAACTAAGACAAATGTTTTAACAGTAAGCACACAATAAAAAATCCCGACATCTTTTGAATGTCGGGATATAATTGCCTATAAAATTTTACTTGTTTTTTCTTGCTAAAGCAAAGATTGCATCAACGTCAGCTCTTGTGATAGTGCCTGACTTATCTACATCTGCATTACACTTGAGAATTGGGTTAACATTAGAATTCATAAAGAAGTAATCAAGCATATATGCATCATTATTTGTTACCTTGAAATCGCCATCAACATCGCCAAGAACCTGCTTTTTAACAGATGAATTAGCATAATATGTTGTAATAAGATTTGCATCATTCTTATCTATTCTGCAGTTACAATCGAAGTCAGCCTGATATGGATTGATATAAGCTGAATCAATATCGCCGTGAGCAAGGATAAAGGAAGCATCTCTTGAATCTACGATGCCGTCATTATTTGCATCACCGAGAATGCAGGTTGCAACAGAAGAATTTGCATAATACTGAAGAATGAGGTTTGAATCAACTTTGTTTACAACGCCGTCATTGTTGAAATCAGCCTGCCAGAAAGCAACATAAGCATTCTTATTGTTGCCTTTATTAAGAATGAAAGAACTATCTCTTGCATCTACATAGCCATCATTGTTTGCATCGCCAACCTTGTTAGTTGGTGTAGTAGAAGAAGCTGCATTAGTAGCAAGAGCAGCAACGGATGAGAGTGAGAGTACTGCAGCACTTACAGCTGCTGTGATTTTTTTGAAATTCATAACAATTTCCTCCTAAAAATAAAAAATAAATGTTTCTGTTCCTCATGCAATTATTTTTTTATTTTATATTTCTTTTGCACTTGGAATGACTATATTATATCATTGCCGGCTGCAAAAGTCAAGAGTATTCACAGTTTTTTCAAAAAAATAATACTTAGCTTTTACATATTATTTTATATATTTTGTAAAAAAGCAGCACCGTACAAGGTTTGTACGGTGCTTTATTAATTATTTGATTGAACCAATAAATTCCTTTATAGAATTTGCCTTGCCAACAGAAGAAAGAACATAATATGTAAGAATGGTTGAAGCATCACTTGCATCAACTTTTCCGTCGCCGTTTACATCTGCTGCTTCACGCTGTTCACTGTTGAATGAGGAACGTGAACTGGTTGAAGTAATAGCATATTCTGTCAGTACCATTGATGCGTCTATTGCATCCACTGCCTTATCTGCGTTTACATCGCCAAGCTCATATTTCTTCGTAGTCGTAACTGTGGTTGTGGTAGTTGTGGTTGTTGTGGTTGTTGTTGTAGTGGTTGTAGTCGTAGTGGTAACAAGTTCAGGATGAAGCACTATTTCTCTGGCTGTCGGAGCAAAGGCTGTATTTGCATAGCTCTTGCATCCGCTTTTTACTGTCAGAACGGTACTTCCAACCTTTGAAAAATCACCCTTGATAACAAATGTTTCAGCGTAGGCATCTTTAGGATCGTAAAGCTGAGGTTCAACAGTATATTCTACGCCTTTCAGGTCAAGTGAAAAATTATTTTCATTCATTGTGGAAACATTCATAAATCTGGTAAACTCAACCTTGATATCAGTACCGTCAAAATTAATTGACTTGATTTCCGGCACATCATAATTTACAAGTGCGATATTTAAATCTGATTTTTCAAGCGGGAAATTATTGGTTTGAGTTTTTGTTGAAGTAAAGCCTTCCTTTGAACAAACGACATATCCCGAACATTCAGGCAGAATCCATGCATATCCGCCTTCTGAATTTGAATAAATCGGGTTTTTCTGGTCATAGTTTTCAGCATCCCATACCACATATTCACTTGTTTCGGGATTTTTATAATAGAATGAAAGAGCAGCTCCTTCTATTTTGTTTGACCTGACTGCTTCATATACTATTCCCATCGGCTTTTCAGTAAAACGTACATGCACACTATTACTGAATACTTTCCTTGAGATTATTTCCTCACCTGTTTTAAGAGTACTTCCCTTTTCAATAATGCACACATTCAGCAAACCAGGAATATATGATTTATTTGATTTATCAAAATAACCTGCTGCAGTCCATACATCATTCTCCTTATCATAAACTGCTTCAAGATATTTGACATCATCTATTACGGTACTTGAAATATAAAGCTTCTCAATTTTGTCACTGTTGCTTACCGAAAGCTTGAAGCTTACTGTTTTGTCCGACATCATATTTACTACAGGTGAATGACTTCCTATGAAGGCATTAGTAATATCTTCCGTACAGTTCTTTGCCTGACTGCCTGCCATAACTTTTTTTACAACAGGCATCTTGGTGTTATATGTTACATTGATGATGTCGCTCTGTGTATCCTCATATTCTGCGTATATCTCATAAACTTTGCCTTCACTGCATTCAGGAAGCTCGATTTCAGCCTCATATCTGCCAGTGTACTTATCAGATTCCACATTTGCAACAAGTTCTGAATCAACATATATTCCAATAGGAGTTTCCTTAGTGCATCTGCCGCTTATCACAACTTTTCCGTCATTGGTAAATGTTGGAGCGTTTATGCTGAAATCACCTGTTTTTACATCAACCATTCCAACAGCAATAGTTCTGTTGTCTTCTGTCGTTGAAGCAGAGAGGTCAGCTTTCAGAACAAGTTCCTTTGATTTTGTTACTTTTGCAGTAAATGTGAGCGTTCCCTTTGGAGAAGTCAGCGGAATTACAGTTCCTTCTGAACTTTTCACACTTATACTTTTGCCGTCAAGCTTATAGGTATCAGATACTATTGATAAACCGTCAGGAACACTTAACTGCATTTCATATTTACCGTCTTCCACAGTATATTTATCAAGGAGCTTATATTTTATCTCAAAATTAATATATCCGTCAAGTGTACTTTTTTTGATATCGGAAGTAAATTCTGTATTCTTTATGTCAAGGAATGTGAAACGCTGATCTTTAAGGGAATAACAATGCAAAAACGAAGTTTTATCATAGTCAATGCTCTTGCTTGAACAGTTTACAGTTTCAAGCTTTTCACAGTTATAGAATGCAGACTTGCCTATTGATGATACTGTAGCAGGAATTTCCACAGTTTCAAGACATGATGCCCCTGAAAATACATATCCCGGAATTGCGGTGCAGCCGTCAGCAAAAGCAGCAGTTTTAAGCTTTTTGCATTCAGAAAAAGCATTATCAGCAGTTTTAATGGTTGAAGGCAGTTCAACAGAATTTAATGCAGTATTGCAGAATGCATTTTTTCCTATTGTTTCCAGTCCTTCGTTAAAAGTAACCTTTGAAAGATTTACACAGTAATAGAATGCACTTTCTGATATTGTTTTCACAGTTTCCGGGATTACAATTTCCTTCAAAGCTGTGCAGTTTGAAAAAGCCAGAGACGGAATTGATACTGTTCCCTTTGCAAAGGTTATTTTTGACAAAGCCGAACAATCATAAAACGGAACTATTGCTTTCTTCACTGTCAGCGGCATATAAACTTCCTTTATGCCTGTTTCGGCAAAGCATCTTCTGCCAAGTATTTCAAGTCCTTCGTGAAGTGTGACTTTTGTAAGGGCTGAACAATTTTCAAAAGCCATTTCTTCAATTGTTGTTACCGATTCAGGAATATCAATTTCCGTAAGGGTATCATTGTTCATGAAAGCACATTGAGTGATAGTTGTTACTGTTTCGGGTATCTCAACAGTTTTGAAGCCGCTGCAGTTTGCAAATGCTGATTTTGGAATTGCAGTAAGCCCTTTTCCTAAAGTCAGCTTTGAAACATTACGGCATTCTCTGAATGCAAGGAAGGCTTCAGTTACAGTTGAAGGAAAATATATTTCACTTATTTTTGTTGCATAGAATGAATCCTCGCCTAACACTTCAAGACCTTCATGGAATGTGACCTTTGAAAGATTATTGCAGTTAAAGAACGCATTCTTTTCTATTGTTTTTACTGTTTCAGGAATATCAATTTCAGTAATGCCTTTACAGGTAGTAAATGCTGAACTCGGTATCTTTTCTATTCCTTTTCCGAACACAACCTTTGATAAACTATCGCACTCACCAAATGGAGATACTGTTGTTTTTATAGTTGAAGGCATATATATTTCATTTATCGAAGTTCCATAAAAAGCATATTTATATATTTCTTCAAGACCTTCATGAAGCGTTACATCAGCAAGCTTCTTACAGTTGAAAAATGCATATTCTCCTATAGTTTTAACAGTTTCAGGAATATCAACCTTTTCAATTGAAGTGCAGGCTGAAAATGAATTTGCCGCAATGCTTTCTACGCCTTCTCCGAAAGTGACCTTAGTGAGGCTTTCACATGACGAAAACGGAGTATCCATTTTCTTAATTGTTGAAGGATAATATATTTCGCTTATTCTTGTTCCTGAAAAAGCGTGTTCATTTATTTCCTCAAGTCCTTCATGAAGTTTAACTTCAGAAAGATTATAACAGTCCAGGAATGCATCGTTGGATATTACCTTGACAGATCCGGGTATATCAACACTCAAAATTGCCTTATTTAATTTGAAAGCACCTTTTCCGATTGCAATAACAGGTTTTCCGTCAATTTCAGAAGGAATAACAATATCAAATGCACCTCCTATATAGGAAATAATGGTAATTCCTTCTTTACTAAGGGTGTAATTGAAACCATTAGAATACAGCTTATCCTCATTTGCAGTCGGCTGATTTTCAGGAATGGACAATTCTGTTTCAAAAGCACTTTCAACGGTCTGTATTTCAGGAAGTATCGGTTCAATCTCAACAGCTCCGGCATAAGAAACAGAAGTAAGTGAAACCACAGAAACAGCTGAGGTTACACCTGCAAGAATACGTTTAAATTTTTTGTTCATAAAAGCCCCTCTTAATCTTTATGTCATCTCTAAAAAAAAACTTCTGATAAAAAACAGCTATTCACAGCATCTGCTGTATCTATCTGATGTTTCTTACTCAAAACGGATTTTTAGAGATGCCCTTTAATATTTTTATCAGTAACATTGCTGTCAATATTGCTCCGCCAATTATTGGAAAAGCAATAAAATTACCCCTTACAGCTATACCGACAAAATATATTATATAACATATTTTATAAGATGTAAAGCCCTATATAAAAAAAATACACTAAATTTATGGCAACACCGCACAAAGTTGTCAGACGTGCTTTGTACGTCATAAACTTGTATATTTTCCGTCATATCACACAGAAATTCCTTGACATACGACAGTATTCCTGCGAAATTTCTATGCAATCTGACGAAGAAATTCTGCGTTTTTCTTCCTTGCCTTTCTCTGTCATTACTTCGAAATAATTCTTCACGATTTAATAGGTGGAGCAATATAACAAACTGAGATACCGATAAAAATACCAGTATCTCAGTTTTATGTCGTTATATAAAATATTTATTATAGCCGTGTTCCGTCGCAAAACGTTCAGCTTTCTGACGGTTTATCTGTTTCAGAATACGAATAGTCTGTTTGTGACCACGTCTTATATCACCCGTCTTGTACTTGACATCATCTTCTTCAAGTTCAATAATGATAATATTATCGAGATTGTCACAACTGTTGAAGGCATCCTCCTTGATGTCCTTGATATTCATGCTTATGCGGAGCGTTGAAAGATTCTGACAGCCGTAGAATGCCCAGTTTCCTATGGATTTAACGGTTGACGGAATAATTATCTCGCTTAACGAACGACACCATGCAAAAGCATTTTCACTTATTATCTGAACAGAATTTGAAATAATGACCTTCTGAAGCTGATAGCATTCAGAAAATGCTGAATTTCCTATGGAATCAACAGCTCCCGAAATAACAACTCTGAAAAGGTTCTTGCATGAAAAGAACGTAAGGTCGTTGATTCTTTGCAGATATGCAGGAAGAACCAAGTTTTCAAGCGAATTACAGCGTCCGAAAGCACCCTTTCCTATTCTCTTGAGAGATGGGGGGAAAACAGGATCCTGTAATCTGATGCATTTCAGGAAAGCATTTTCACCTATTTCCTCAAGCGACTTTGAAAATACTATTTCCTTTAGGTTGAAGCAGTGACAGAAAGCGAACTTTTCAATAGTTGTAACACTGTCTGACATAACCACACGCTTAACAGTTTCGTTTCCACGGAATGCATACTTTCCGATTATCTTTACCTTTTCAGGAATAGTGATGGTTTCGGTAGTACCTATATACTTTACAAGAGTACCGTTTTTGCTTATAGCCATGTTATTGACATCATCAATTTCGATATCCTCATCATAAATAAGGTCACCAAATCCGCTTTTATCACTTTTATCAGAGGCTTCTTCCTCATCAGCTTCGTTTTCAGGAATAATACCCTGCGGCTTTTCTTCCAACGGCTTTGGAGGTTCAAGTTTCTTTTCTTCTGCCTTTTCCTCGACCTTTGGAAGTTCAGGCTTCTTTTCTTCTGCCTTTTCCTTGGTCTTTGGAGGTTCAGGTTTCTTTTCTTCTGCCTTTTCCTCGGTCTTCGGAGGTTCAGGCTTCTTTTCTTCTGCCTTTTCCTCGACCTTTGGAGGTTCAGGCTTCTTTTCTTCTGCCTTTTCCTCGTTCTTCGGAGGTTCAGGTTTCTTTTCTTCTGCCTTTTTCTCGTTCTTCGGAAGTTCAGGTTTCTTTTCTTCTGCCTTTTCCTCGTTCTTCGGAGGTTCAGGTTTCTTTTCGATTGCCTTTTCCTCGTTCTTCGGAGGTTCAGGTTTCTTTTCTTCTGCCTTTTTCTCGGTCTTTGGAGGTTCAGGCTTATTATCAGTTACATTTTCTTTTGATTCAAAAAAATCTGTTTTTTTTTCAGACTCTTTTTCATCTGCTGTATTATTGGCGGAAACCCATTCGGTCATAGCCGCTACACGTTTTGGAATTGTACCTGATTCGTTATCCTGACCTGAAGTAACCCATTCAGTTGCAAAAACAGAACTTTTCTTTTCAGGTATATTTTCCTGACTCTTAGGAAATTCAGTACGGATTTCAGATGCATTCTGTGACTGAGGAACTTCCTGCACAGGTGCTTGCTGAGTTTTTTCAGCAGAAACTGCCGCAGCATTTTCAGCAGCTTTTTTCTCAGCGGCACGTTTTTCAGCGATACGTCTTTTTTCTGCTTCCATTTCCTCAGCAATACGCTTCTTTTCCATAGCTCTGAAATCCGGCTGTGGTTCAGAAGGCTGATTATTTGGTACATTTACGATAAACTTGGCAATATCCGGACTTATCTGCTGTGGTTTAACATTAGTTCTGACCGGTTCATCTTTCGGCTTTGGAACATTGACCATAAACTTAGCAAGATCAGGACTTATCTGAGGAGGCTTTATATTTGATTTAGTCGGCTCAGGCTTTAATTTTGATACATTTACAGCAAACTTAGCAAGGTCAGGTGACAACTGCGGCGGGTTTGGAGTTGGTTTCGGAACTTCAGCAATTACTGAATTTTCAGGTTCAGCATTCACCGCAGGCTCAGGAATATTTTCAACCTTAATAGGTGCTTCCTCTGCTATATTTTTATTTGACTTACTAAGAATATTCTTATTTTTTTTCTGCTTTTTAACTTTTCTATCTCTCAGATGTCTGGTTTCAGATATACCGGATTCAATCTTTTGCAATTCGGAAGATTCATTCTGAATTGCAGATTCAGGCTTAGATTCAGCAGATTTTGAAAGATTTATTACAAAAGGAACAGTATTTTCCTCGTTCTGTTTTGGTTCTTCAACAGATTCAGGCTGCTGTGGTACAGGCTTTGACGGCTGGGATACAGGAGCTGTCGGCTGTTGTACTGGCTTTGTCTGCTGTGGTGCAGAAGCTGTCGGCTGCTGTACTGGCTTTGACGGCTGTGGTGCAGGAGCTGTCGGCTGCTGTACTGGCTTTGACGGCTGTGGTGCAGGAGCTGTCGGCTGCTGTACTGGCTTTGTC
>JAZQND010000209.1:0-21872 GCA_045627145.1 Ruminococcus sp.
GGTTCGATACTCTGCTCAATAATTGAGTTTTCGTCAGCTTCGTCATAAACGGAGTCTTTAACTTCAAACTTGATGTTGTTGCCATACTGGCTTACAGCGATGTTGTAATCCCAGCCGTAGAAGTCAGGCATAGTGAAATCGCTCTTGCCGCCGTTTCCTTTAAGGAGACCGCTGAGGATAGTTGCGACGAAAATAACTGCAACTACCAGTACTACGATAACGATAGCTGTGAGAACCGGAACTACCAGTGAAGAACGTTCTTCTTCCTCCTCGTCGTCCTCATCATCGTAATATTCATCATCGTAATATTCGTCATCAAGGTAATCGGCAGGAACGTCGTCAACATATTTCTTGCCTTTTGAGCCGCCGCCTGAGCTTCTTCCGCCGGCACTTCTTCCGCCTGCCATAGCAGCAGCGTAAGCCGGAGTTTTAGCAGCATAAGCGTTCTTTACTTCTTCCGGACTTTCTGTTTCCACGTCATTTCCGTATCCATCGGAAATATAATCTTCCATATCTTCACCTGTATCCTCAGTATAATAGCCGAAAGTAACGGCAGGGTTTGATTTGAACTTTTCAATATCTGCGATCATATCGCCTGTAGACTGATATCTGTCAGCGGGATCCTTTTCCATAGCTCTGAGAACTATTTCCTCAAGACCATCAGGAATATCAGGATTCAAAGCTCTTGGTCTTTCAGGGATGTCGTGCATATGCATAACAGCGATAGCAACGGGATTATCACTATCAAAAGGTTTTCTTCCCGTAAGCATTTCATACATCATAGCACCGACAGAATAGATATCGCTCTTAGCATCAGTAACGTTGCCGCTTGCCTGTTCGGGGCTGATATAGTGAACACTTCCGATAGCCTGGTCTGTAGCGGTCTTGCCCTGTTCGCTTGCAAACTTGGCAATGCCGAAGTCCATGACCTTTATAGTACCGTCAGTAAACATCATGATGTTTTGAGGCTTGATGTCACGGTGAACGATGCCTTTATCATGGGCGTGCTGAAGTGCTCTGAGAATCTGAATAACGAAGTGAACGGTGTCCTTCCATGTGAGAACTTTTTCTTCTTCGATATATTCCTTGAGGGTGATACCGTCTATATACTCCATAACGATATACTGTATCTTTTCAGAAAAGCCGACATCATATATCTTAACGATATTCGGGTGAGAGAGAACAGCGATAGCTTTTGATTCGTTTCTGAAGCGGCGGAGAAACTCCTCGTTCTCTGCGTATTCTTTTTTGAGAATCTTGATAGCTACGTTTTTGTTATCGATTACGTCAACACCTTTATAGACCTCGGCCATACCTCCAACGCCTATAAGCTCGGTTATTTCGTATCTTCCGTCGAGCTTTTTGCCAATGTTCTTATCCATATCCTTTCCTCCTGCGTTTAGTCAGAAATAACCGCAACTGTGATATTGTCACGGCCGCCCTTGGTGAGGGCTAAATTAATAAGTTCGTCTGCGACATTGTCGAAGGTTGAGTTTACGACAACGTCATATATTTCATCGTCGCTGCAATAGCCCGAAAGGCCGTCGGAGCAGAGCAGCAGACTGATCTTATCCTCATAATCAAAGCTGAAAGTATCAGTTGAAACAGTTTTTTCAACGCCGACAGCTCTTACAAGCATATGACGCTGAGGGTGGGTTTCCATTTCTTCACGGGTAATTTTGCCGTGATTATAGAGGTCCATAGCATAGTTATGGTCTTCGGTGATTTGTTTTAATCCCTCATTTGTAATGAGGTAAGCTCTGCTGTCACCGACATTTGCTATCAGAGCAGATTTTTCGTTTACAAAAGCAGCCACACAGGTTGTACCCATACCGAAGTTTTTAAGATTAAACCTTGCTCTTGTATAGATAACGGAGTTTGCTGCTGAAACGGAAGAAATAAGAAGTGTACGAATCTCATCGTCTGTCAGACTTTGGGAATATCCGGCGGAAAACCTCTGGAAAAATTCCTCCACAGCAATGGAGCTTGCTTCTTTTCCGGCTCTTTCGCCGCCCATACCGTCGCACACGACAGCAAGAATATTATGGCCAAAATATTCACATCTTACTGAATCCTGATTTTCGTCACGCTTTAGACCGATATCCGAACCGAAGCGATATCTCAAATCACAGCACCTCCGATCTTAGAATCGTGTTCAGCCGCATCACGTCTGAGCTGACCGCAGGCGGCTTCTATATCGCTTCCGAGAGTTCTTCTGACAGTAGCGTTTATACCACGTTTGCCGAGCAGCTTTGCAAAATCAGCAACTCCGCTTCGTGCTGTATGATAATTGCGTTCCTTAACCTTGTTTACAGGTATAAGGTTTACATGGCAGTTTATGCCATGAAGAAGATTTGCGAGTTTATCTGCATCTTTAGCAGAGGAATTTACGCCGTCAATAACAGCGTATTCAAAGGTGACACGTCTGCCTGTTTTGCTGATATAGTCTTTGCAGGCTGTAATGAGAGTGTCTATGTGGTAAGTTCTGTTTACGGGCATTATCTCACTTCTGCCGCTGTCATCAGGGCAGTGGAGTGAAACTGAAAGGGTTAGACCGAGTTTCAGTTCGGCAAGCTCATAAATTTTCGGAACGATGCCGCAGGTAGACAGTGAAACGTGTCTGAGGCTGAGATTATTGCCGTCCTTATCGGAGAGGAGACGCAGGAACTTCACAACATTGTCAAAATTATCGAGAGGTTCGCCTATTCCCATGAGAACCACGCCTGAAACACGGACACCCGCATTTTTTTCAGTTTCGTAAATCTGCATGAGTATCTCGGAGGGTTCAAGACTTCTTACGAAGCCTGCGATTGCGGACGCACAAAAACGGCAGCCCATTTTGCAGCCGACCTGAGTTGAAACACAAATGCTGTGACCGTAGTTGTATTCCATTAAAACAGTCTCTACAAAATTGCCGTCAGAAAGCCTATATAGATATTTTACAGTATTATCCATACAAGATTCAAGCTTTTTCTGCGTAAATAGTCCATTTATACAAAAAATTTCTTTCAGGAGCTGTCGTAATTGGACAGATATATCAGTCATTTCATCAAAATTGAAAACACGTTTAACATGAAGCCACTGAAAAATCTGTTTTGCCCTGAATTTTTTTTCGCCATGAGCGACCAGAATGTCCTGAATTTCGTTTAAACTGAGGCTGAGAATATCAATTTTATCCAATCAATCACCGTCCGAATCAAAGCTATAACTTTTTGAGGCAGCACTGTACAAAATCGTCAGACGTGCTTTGTATGGTGTTGCCTTGAAGCTGTTATCTGACCTTTCTGAATTTTGCAATGAAGAATCCGTCACTGCCGAAATGGCATGGGAAAATACTTGCCTTAGAGCCAAACCTTTCACCAAGCGGTGCAGGGAGCGTAACAGGCTCAAGGCATGGGTTATTGTCAAGAAGCTTCTGAACTACATCATCATTTTCGGCTTTGCTTAGAGTGCAGGTAGAGTAGACGAGTTCACCGCCGATTTCGAGGTAATTCAAAGCATTCTGAGCAATTTTGTATTGAATTTCGGGGAGATTTTCAAACTCCTCCGGATTTTTATATTTAATTTCAGGCTTTCTGCGTATAGCACCAAGACCTGAACATGGAACATCACATAAAATTTTAGTGAACTTTGGAAGTTCGGGATTAAAAACGGAAGCATCGCCCGTATTTGCGGTAATATTACTGAGTTTAAGACGTTCAGCACCATTTCTGATAAGTCTGACACGTTTTTCGTGTAAATCGAAAGCCATGAGTGAGCCTTTTCCGTTCATCATTTCCGCCATAGTGAAGGTTTTTCCGCCGGGGGCGGCACAAATATCAAGGACTGTGTCATTTTCCGAAGGGCTTACAGCAGTACAGCAAAGCTGTGAAGCCAGATCCTGAACGTGGAAAAATCCCGAATCAAAGGAATCTGAGTGTATGGGATCGGATTTGGAAAAATGGAAACAATGGGGAAGAAGTACTGATTTTGAGATATCTCCGCAGTTTTTCCAGAGTTCTGAAAATTTTTCGTCAGAGATAAGTGCAGGATTTACACGCACTGTGACAGGCGGCTTGCCGAGAGAATCGGAAAGAAGATTCTCTGCAAGTTCAGAACCGTATTCGGAAGAAAGTTTTCTGACGAGCCAAAGCGGTGCAGAATATTTAACAGACATTGCTTCGTCGGGGGGGTGGGGAAGTTCGAGTTTTTTTCCGCTGCGGATAAAATTTCTGAGAACTGCATTTACCATTCCGGAAGCACTTGTTTTGCGAAAACTTTTTGCAAGCATTACGCTTTCGTTTACAGCGGCATTATCGGGAATGCTGTCCATAAAGAGAAGCTGGTAGATACCGCATCTGAGAATATTCAGAACAACGTCATCAAGCTTTGATATCGGGCGTGAAGAAAGTCCTGAAATGATGTGGTCAAGTGTCAATTTGCGTTCAATAACGCCGTAAAACAGCAGTGAGCAGAGTTTTTTTCCTTTAGCATCGAGGTCAGAACTGTCAAGACCTGAATTAAGCTGAATATTTGAATAGCTTTCGCTGCTGAAAGTTTTGGTCAGCAGTTTGACTGCAAGATATCTCGGCTCTGTCATATTCAGCCCTCAACACCGAGAATGTCACCTTTTTGGAGCTTTTTGCCACGGAGAAAGTCCTCGGTTTTCATACGTTTTTTGCCTTCCGGCTGAACTTCTTTGAATGTGACGGCTTTTCCGTCGCCGCATTTAACTGTAAATGAAGCAGCATCTATTATTTCTCCGTTTGCTGCATCGTGAGCAATATTGTCCGAAATTTCAGATTTGAAGATTTTCAGACGCTTGCCTTCAAGGAGGGTGAAGCCCGTAACACCACGAATTTTATTATGAACTTCGGCAGCAGATGCAGAAAAATCAATAGCACTCATTTCCTTTTTTATCATAGGAGAATAGCTGCTGAGGGAATCGTCCTGTTTCTGAGGAGCAAGTTCACCGTTTTCAACAGCCTTCAGAGTATCGGCAAGAACCTCGCCGCCCATGAGCGAAAGACGGGAATAAAGTTCCTCATAAGTTTCGTTTTCACCTATTTTGGTGGATTTTTTGATGAGCATATCGCCTGTGTCAAGACCTTCGCTCATCTGCATTGAAGTAACGCCTGTTTCGCTTTCGCCGTTGAGGAGTACCCAGTTTATTGGAGCAGCACCTCTGTAGGCGGGAAGGAGAGAGGCATGGATATTTATACAGCCGTATTTCGGAAGCTCAAGAATTTTCTTAGGAAGTATCTGTCCGTAGGCTGTGACCACGATAAGGTCGGGAGCAATATTATTCAAAATCTGCATTGAATTTTCAGCGTCCTCACCTTTTCTGAGTGAAAGCGGCTGATAGACTTCAAAGCCGTATTCAAGAGCCGCTGTCTTAACGGGAGTAGGAATCATTTTATAGCCACGGCCTTTCGGCTTATCGGGCTGAGTGAAAACTGCCGCAATCTCGTGACCGCTTTTGGCAAGAGTTCTGAGGCAGGGAACTGCGAAATCAGGAGTTCCCATAAATACGAGTTTCATAGTCAATCCTCCTCCGGAACGAAGAATTCTTCGACAATTTCGGTAAAGACATGACCGTCAAGGTGGTCGTTTTCATGATTTGCACACTGAGCTCCAAGGGCTTCAAAATCGGTTTCAAACCAGTTGCCGTTTCTGTCCTGAGCTTTCAGGCGGCATTTCATTGGACGTGTAACATATCCCCAGACATTCGGACATGAAAGACAACCCTCCTGAACTCTCTGTTTTCCTTCCTTTGAGATTATTTCAGGATTTATGCATTCAAATTTTCCTTCATCAAGGTGCATGATAAAAATACGTCTGCAAAGACCTATCTGAGGTGCGGCAAGTCCGACACCCTGAGCTTTATCAAGGGTTTCGTGCATATCATCAAGCAAAACAGCGAGCTTCTGGTCGAATTTTTCTACAGGCTTGCAGACCTTATGCAGACTTTCGTCTTTATCGGTTAAAATTTTTCTTAGAGCCATTTTTAAAATCCTTTCTCATGTATTATATCCCGACATCGCCGTTCATATCGGCATAGAGGGCAACACCCTTCATTCCTTTAAGTTTGGGTGATTCTTTCAGCAGTGAACTGATAAAACCACGCATTTCGGCATTATTTTTACACTTCATAAGTATTCTGTATCGGAATTTTCCATTTATTCTTCCGTATGAACATCTTACAGGGCCAAGCACACGAATCGGGGTTCGTGGCTGAAGTTCACTGAGCATGGTTTTCATAAGTTCAAGAACAGAATCAGCACCTGTTTTTACGGTTTTTTCGTCATTTCCTGAAAAACAGAGTATAGCCATATCACAGATAGGCGGAAAAATCATAGCACGTCTGATAGCTATTTCCTCGCTGTAGAAGCCGCTGTAATCCTGAGCAGCCGCAAGGTTCATGATGTAGTGTTCGGGCATGAAGGTCTGAAGTATTGCACGGCCTTTTTTGTCACCACGTCCGCCACGTCCCACGACCTGAGTTATGAGTGAGAAGGTACGTTCATAGCTTCGGAAATCTCCTGCAAACAGGGCTTTGTCAACCGAAAGTACGCCGACAAGCGTTACATTTGGAAAATCAAGTCCTTTGCCAATCATTTGAGTACCTATCATAATATCATACTCGCCGTTACGGAAATCGCTGAAATTTTTTTCATAGGAATAACGGGAAAAGGTTGTATCTGCGTCCATACGCAGAATTTTAGCCTGCGGAAAATACACAGAAAGTTCTTCTTCAAGCTTTTGTGTACCGAAGCCCATACTTCTGAGATGTTCAGAGCCGCAGGCGGGGCATTTGGTTATGTTATCGCTGACGAAGCCGCAGTAATGGCACATAAGCTTATCATTTTTCTTGTGGTAGGTCAGCGGTATTGAGCAGTTAGGGCAGTAAACAGGCTGATAGCAGTTACAGCAGCTTATCATGGTATGGTAGCCACGGCGGTTCAGCAGAAGAATTGACTGTTCGCCGTTTTTCAGATTAAGATTTATCTCATCTGCAAGCTGACGGCTGAATTCAGACTTGTTTCCGTCCTCACGTTCGAGGTTCATATCCACGATATTGACCTCCGGAAGCGGGAAAGTGCTGTACCTTTTTTTCATTTCAAGGAGCTTGTAAACTCCCTTCTGAGCGAGGTAGAAGCTTTCCACAGACGGTGTTGCGGAGGCAAGCAGCAGAACTGCATTATGGTATGCACAACGCTGTTTAGCGATATCATGTGCTAAGTATCTTGGCGAACTGTCTGATTTATAGGAGCGTTCGCCCTCCTCGTCAATAATGATAATGCCGATATTGGAAAGAGGGGCGAAAACGGCACTTCTTGTGCCGATAACTATATCAGCGTCGCCTCGTTTTATTCTTTTATACTCGTCCAGACGCTGACCTTGTGTAAGACCGCTGTGGATAACGGCAACACGTTCACCGAACAATGCACGGAATCTCCGCAGTATCTGGGGAGTAAGACCGATTTCGGGAATAAGCAGAACAGCCTGTCTGCCGAGTTTTATGGTATCGGAAATAAGCTTTTCAAAAACAGAAGTTTTTCCGCTTCCTGTGACACCGTGGAGCAGAAAAGCCGAAGCCTTTCTTTCAAAAACAGCAGCCAGAACAGTATCATGTGCGGCTTGCTGTTCATCAGACAGGATAATTTCGTCGGGATTTCGGCATTGGTCATCAGGGCTGTCAACATGGCGGAGAACCTCCATATCGTATTCAACGGCAGCACCGTTAGCGACAAGGCGTTTGATAACAGAATCGGAAATTCCGCACATATAGGCGGATTCCCTGACTGCGGCTGTACCATATTCCGACAAAAAAGCGGCTAATTTTTTTTGTTTTGGGGTGAGTTTGAAATTTTCGGGAAAACTGAGATATTCGTCAGTAAGACGAAGCATTTTTACAGAAGCATCGCCTGTGCTTTGTCTGAAAACATTATTTGATGATAAAGCTCCGGCATTGCAGAGTTCGTCAGGCAAGCGTCTGCCGTTTTCGATTATAAAGTTTTCAAGAATTTCGTTTAATTCTCTATTATCGTCAATAAGACACAGTTCTGAAAGAAGCAGATTCGCTTCGGCAGTAAGAGAAGCATAGTCATCAAATTTTCTGACTATGCTGAAAGTTTCTTTTGTTTTGACACTCATTGCAGGCGGGAGCATAATTCTCACAGCGTCGAAATAAGTGCAGTATGTATTATCTCTGAGAAATACAGCAAGTTTCAGGAGTTCATCTGAGATAACAGGTTGTTCGTCCACGAGTGAAACAAGGGACTTGAGATTTGAGGCATCGCCGTCAGAAAGCCGCATGACAACACCGATACGGCGTTTATTTCCACGTCCGAAAGGAACGAGAACACGGCAGCCGGCAGCAATATTGCCGATCAATCCCTGTGGAACGGCATAGCTGAACAGCATATCAAAAGAATAGGCTGTTCCGCTAACGGCAGTTTCCGCAATGAGAGGCATTATTCGGCAGATTCAGCGGCAGTGCTTACGATTTTGCATTTTCCGCTTGCAAGTTCCTCAACAGCAGTTTTAACAGGCTTTTCCTCAAGAGTCTGACCGCTATTATAAAGTTCGTCAGCTATAGTTCTTGCACGTTTTGCAACAGCTATAACGAGAGAATAGCAGCTTTCGTTTTTGGAGATAATCTGGTTTACAGCAGGTCTAAGCATAATTCGCACCTCTTAAAAAAATTACGGCATTACAGCTCATGAAGCTATTCAGCCTTATGAATTTGAAATAATATCTATAATGACTTCGGCGGCGTTTTCGGCTTTAAGCTGTTCAGCACGGACAACGCTGAAAAAGTCATTTACAGCATCTTCAAGAGCGTCATTGACGATGATGTAGTCATATTTTGAAGCAAGAGCGATTTCTCTTGATGACTGAGCAATACGTTTTTCAATGACATCTTCGGTTTCTGTACCTCTTTTATGTAAGCGGCGGCGGAGTTCCTTAACAGACGGCGGAGCGATAAATACAGAAAGAGCATTCGGGCATTTTTTCATTACCTTCAAAGCACCCTGAACTTCAATTTCGAGAATAACATTTTTACCTTTTTCAAGCATAGTGTCAACCTCACTTCTGAGAGTTCCGTAGAAATTATCGCAATAGGAAGCATATTCAAGGAAATCGCCTTTGTCTATACGTTCCATAAATTCTTCGGAGCTGAGAAAGTGGTAATTCACACCGTCTTTTTCGCCTTCACGGGGATTTCTTGTAGTAGCTGAAACTGAAACGCAGAAGTTATCGTCTTTGAGAATCTGTTCCAGCATAGTACCCTTACCGCAGCCTGAAGGAGCGGAAAAGATAATGAGTCTGCCTTTATTCATTTTCGTCAGAACCTCCTGATTCATTAATTCTTGCAGCGAGGGTTTCTGTGATGAGTGAGGACAAAACGACATGACCGCTGTCCATAATGATCACAGCTCTCGTTTTTCTTCCATAGGTTGCATCAATAGCTTTGCCGTCGTCACGGGCTTCCTGAATAAGCCGTTTGATGGGGGCGGATTCAGGGCTTACGACAGTAACGATCTTATCGGATGAAACCATATTTCCATATCCTATATTTACAAGCTTCATAATTACTCTATATTCTGAATCTGTTCACGAATCTTTTCGATATCAGACTTCATATCAACGACAAGGCGGGTTATATTGAGATCCTGAGCTTTTGAGCCGATCGTATTTACTTCACGGTTCATTTCCTGAACGATAAAATCAAGTTTTCTGCCGACAGCATCTTCTGAATCAAGCATACTTTTAAGCTGATTGATATGGCTTTTCAGTCGGACAGTTTCCTCATCAACGGCGATTTTATCGGCAAAAATAGCAGCTTCTGTGAGGATACGCTGTTCATCTATATCTTTAGATTCAAGAATTTCACTGAGTTTTTTAAAGAGGCGGCTTCTGTAATTTTCAACAGTAACAGGTGAAAGTTCTTCAACCTTATCCACCATACTGAGAATACCTTCAGCTTTGGCGGTTATATCTGATTTCAGACGTTCACCTTCAACGCTTCTCATTTTTACGAAATTGGAAACAGCTTCATCAGCGACGCAGGAAACATCATTCCAAACCTGTTCTTCGTCGTCGGGAGTTTTTTGAATATTGAATATATCAGGAAGTTTTATCAATTTTGAAATGGTAAGGTCATCAATAAGACTGAGTTCCTGTGAAACGCTTCTGAGGGCTGCAACATAGCCTTCTGCAACGCCTTTGTTGATAGCTATTTCTGTATCTTTTCCTTCGATATTATTTATTGTAACAGAAACTTCAACCTTGCCACGGGAAATTGAAGTTTTGAGGAAAGCCTTTAATTTCTCATCAATATAGCCGTATGTGCGGGGAACCCGTGACGAATATTCGTAGTATCTGTGATTGACTGAACGAATCTCGACGAGAATATCACGTCCGTTGAGAATTTTCTGGGCTCTGCCGTAGCCTGTCATACTTTTAAGCACGGTATCTCCTGCTTTCTGATAGATTTTGGCATAATTACACATTATGCTATTATAATATTATACCACTATCTTATAGAAAATGCAAGAGCTTTTGAAAAATAAAAAGAGGACGCATAAAGCGCCCTCTTAATATAATCGTTTGGACAAATATAATTATGACTCTGGGAGTGACTTGATGAGCTTGAGGAGGTATTTCTGGATTGAAAGTGCATCCATGTTTGTGATACCGCCGCCATTCTCATAAACGTCAGCATTGATGTTACCCTGAGCTGTGATATGTGAATCAGCAGAACCTGATGGGCCATACTTACTTGGGTTAGCAAGTGACTGAATGATAAGAACAGCATCAGCCATGTTTACTTCGCCGTCGCAGTTAGCATCGCCGTAGTCAGCCTTAGGAGGTGTTTCAGGCTTTTCTGTTGTAGTTGTAGTAGGCTTTGTAGTTGTAGTTGTTGTGGTTGTAGTAGTTGTAGTAGTTGTTGTTACTTCAGGAGCCTTGCCTTCCTTGAAGCTGTCGTCTGTAGGAAGATCTGTATCAGGCTTCATATCAGGATAGAGGAGAGCCATTCCGCCGTATGCCATGAGAGCATCACCCATGTGCCAGAATCTGTGGAGCTTGTATGTGTAATCTTCTGTTCCGCCTGTTGCATCGTAAACAGCCTTACAAGCCTGCCACATCTCATCATCCTCGTAGCTCTTACGAATTGAGCTGAATGTAGCACCTGGTTCGAGCTTAGAACCATCAGGCATTTCACCTGAATAGTAATCAGGAATGTATACCTTTTCTTCAAAGATTCTCTTGAGGCTTCCGTTGTGGTCTTCGTAAGCGATACCGATATCGTCACGAGCACCCCACTGAGCTGTAAGGATCTTGTTAGCCATAGCAAGACCTCTCTTAGCGATATCATCTGAGTAGATATCAGCTTCGTCAGCCTTTACGCCCTTAGCAGCAGCGTAGTAGATAAGAGTGTTACAAAGTGAAGATACACAACCGATATCTCCCTGACCGTAACCGGTGATCTCGCAGTGGAGCTTCTGGTTGCCGTCCGGATCATAAGTACCATCCCAATCATCAGGAACGCACTTAGGATCGGTGTGGTGACCGCCGTCACCCCAGTCAAGGTTAGAAGGAATACAATATGAGAATTCGTTTCCGTCCTTATCTGTATAGCCGAAGTGAGTATTATCTTCAAACCATGTGATCCATCTTGAAAGGAGTGCTTCGAGAGCGTCTTCAAGTGAAAGACCGCCGCACTTGATTCCGGATTCATCGCCGTCTTTGCAAACGTAGTAATAAAGTTCAGCAAGACGCTGTGTTGACCATACCTGGTTACCGATCCAGTGGTTTGAACCAGGGTCAGCGTAAACAGGGTGAGCAACGAATACCATGTCATAGAAGCATGGGAGACCAGCCTCGTATGTTTCATAACGTCCCTTGTAGGAGTTTGTACAACCACCGGCGAAAGGACCTTCAACAGACTGGAGCCACTGATACATTTCGATCTGTCTCTTGAGTGATTCTTCGTAGTCTGAAACGGCACCCTCAGCCTTCATACCGGAACTGATGTTCTTATCGCAGATAAGAGCGTAAGCAGCAAGTGGGTTCTGGTAGAACTGATGTGA
This sequence comes from Ruminococcus sp., assembly GCA_045627145.1. Taxonomy (GTDB): domain Bacteria; phylum Bacillota; class Clostridia; order Oscillospirales; family Ruminococcaceae; genus Ruminococcus. Next base: position 12,081 of record JAZQND010000209.1, read on the forward strand.
GTGTGAGCAGCCTATCTGCCAAGCCCAGCTGTAATTGCCGTAGCTTGCTGTAAGAGCTCCGCCCCAAGCTGTATACCAAGCCATGAGGTAGTGCTTGGAATCCATACCTGCTGAAGCAGAAGTGATCTTAGTATCCTTAGCGATAGCCTTGTAATACTTATCAAACATATCGTTACGGCACTGGTCACCCATCTTACCTGCAAGAGCTGAAATTTCGCCGCAGTCAACACCGTGGTGGTTAGCGAAATAGATAGCCTGAATAGCACGGTCTTCAGCGTCAGGAGCGTTTGTGAATGAATACTGTGAAGGAACCTTATCCTTACCGTTAAAGATAGCCTTGATACCGTTACCGCTATCCTTATCAGTACTCTTCATACCCCATTTAAGTTCTTCAAGACAAGGAGCAGGAACTGTTTCGAAACAGGATTCTTCCTCACCTCTCTGGAATGTATTGATAAATGTGAACTTGCCTTCACCCTTTGTGCCCTTGCTGAATCCATACCAGTCATCAACGTCAGCGAGCCAGTTCATGAGGTAGTAACCGTTATCTGAACCATAAGCAGACTTGAAAGCGCTGTATAATGGGTTGATAGCATCAACACCAGGCTGATCTGTTGGGTAATCTGAAGGCTGGTCACCTTCTTCAGCGGTATCAGCCTTGAGCTTATCCAGCTTCCAGATACTGCCGTATTCAATTTCCTTGCTTCTGCCTGAAGCTTCAGACCAACCAGGAATAAGAGCTTCCATAGTCTTCCAAGCCTTAGCGAGGTCGCTTGAACCTGAAATACGTCCTTCGGAAACGAGAGCATCGTGCATAGCTGCAACCCAAACGATGTAGGACATAGCTTCTGATGTTGTTTCGTGACCGTAGTCAGGAGCTTCAACAACGAGAGTTTCTACAGCGTGGTAAGGAATACCGAAAGAAGAACCGTTTGTCTGTGAGCTCATGTAGCCGTTCTCGACACCGTTGGTAATAACGTCATCATAGAGGTCAGAGAACATATCAGCGTAAGTGTCTGCTGAAGCAGCTGAAACAGGAGTCGAAACTATAGCAGGAAGAACTGCTGAAGCTGACATAGCTGCTGAAAGAACGCCTGCTGCAAGAGCTTTTGTCTTTTTGCTTATCATAATTATTTACCCCTCTCATTTAATATAGTGGTATAAATTGTTTTGTTCCCGTAAAGTTACTGAAATACAGACGGTTAACAAAATCAAAATGCCGAAAAAAGGCTTGATGAGAAGCCTTTATCCGCATTGCTGCTGTATAAGCTGAAACGCTGTATATATCGTAAAATCGGGAACTGCATACGAAAATACTTCGTACACTGCGTTTCCTCACACACGAGAATATCACGCAATTTTCAAACTATTTTCAACAATTATTATATTCCACATTTCAAGCGGTGTCAACAGTTTGATATGGTTTATTAATACGCAAAACTAAATTTTGGTGCAATGCACACAATGATGCAAGCCTTTTTGTACAATTTGTCCACCGACCAAAAGTTGCGGAATTTTACAATATTGCCAAAATATGAATTGATAAAAATTTTGAAGATGAGACTTTAATATTCATTACATTTACAATAAACTTTCACAAAATTCTCACACATACACTATAATATTTATCAGGATAATGACGACTGGTAAACAATTTGTAAATAACCGCAGATTCTGTTATTTAACACTTTGTTCATAAAGCGTTAATTATGCGTTAACAAAATTCTGCGATAATAACTATGTATGCTGTAATGATACTCCGGAATTTTTTATGCCGCTTTTATCTTCAAAAGCAGCACAGATATATTGACATATATCAGGGGGGTGTGCTTTTTTGAAAAATTCTTTCTGCTTCAGCACGGCGTGCGGTATCATTGCATTATTATTTCAAATGAAAGGAGAAGCTCATGATTACTATTGAAAATCTTACAAAGTATTACGGCAAAAACCGTGCCGTAAACAATATCAGCTTTACAATAAACGATAATGAGATTCTTGGATTCCTCGGACCAAACGGTGCCGGAAAATCCACGACAATGAACATGATCGCCGGCTATCTTCCTATGAGTGGAGGAAAAGTTACGATCTGCGGCAGCGATATTACTGCCGAACCTGTGAAAGCCAAAATGAATATCGGGTATCTTCCTGAAATTCCGCCTGTGTATCCAGATATGAAGGTAAAGGAATATCTGGATTTCTGTGCAGGTCTGAAACGTATCAGCGGTTCAAAGAAAAAATCTGAAATAGAACGTGTCATGGAATTGCTGAAAATCAAGGATGTTCAGAATAAACTGATACGCAACCTCTCAAAAGGTTATAAACAGCGTGTCGGCTTTGCTCAGGCACTCCTCGGAAACCCGAAATTCCTTATTCTTGATGAACCTACTGTCGGTCTTGATCCTAATCAGGTAATGGAGGTTAGAAATATCATCAAAGACCTCAAAAAAGACCATTCCGTTATTTTCAGCTCACATATCCTCAGTGAGGTAAGTGCTGTCTGTGACAGAGTTGTTATCATCAACAAGGGCGATATCAGAGCAATTGATACCATAGAAAACCTCGAAAAGCCACTCAAAGACAGCCTCATTCTTCATATCAGGGTTGCAGGAAGCAAGGCTGCCGCTGCCGCAGTTATCGGCGTTACAGAAGGTGTTAAAGAAATTACGGAGGTTATAGATGAGGGCAATAACATCACCTCATTTACAGTTCAGCTCAGTGATAACGAAGATACAGTCCGTGATAAGCTTATTGCTGAATGTCTGAAAAATCAGGTCAGCATTCTTGAAATTTATGCTGACAAGCCTGACCTTGAAAAGGTTTTCGTAGAACTTATCAACCGTCCCGTTCAGCAGACAAGCCTTGCAGAACTTATCGACGAGATAGTTCCCGAAAACAAAGCTGAAGAAACTGACGAAAGCAATGAAGATAAAAACGAAAAGGAGGAAAACTGACCATGTTTCCTATTTATAAGAAGGAGCTGCAGTCATTCTTCTACACTCCTTTTGCATATACAATAGCAGCCCTTTTCATGCTGCTGTTCTCCTATACATTCGCAACGGCTATCGCTGCGATGGACGATTCAAATACGCTTAAATTCTGTTTTACCGAAATTTTCTATAATGTTATTCTCTATTTTATCTTCCTCATTCCTATTTTAACTATGAGAACTTTTGCTGATGAACGTAAATTCGGTACGGAGGTTCTGCTTATGACCTCGCCTGTCAGTGTATTGAAAATAGTTCTTTCAAAGTTTTTTGCAAATATGACAGTTTATATCTTCATGCTTGTAGGAACACTCTTTTTCCCGATTATTACAGCTTTGAACGGTGAAGTTGTTGTAAGTCAGCTCATCTGTGCATACATCGGAATTTTCTGCTGGGGAGCAATGTTCATAGCCCTCGGTATGCTTATTTCTTCATTCACCGAAAACTCCATCATCGCAGCTATTATCGGTGAGCTTATAATGTTCGGTGTTCTTTTCCTTGATGATTTTTCGGAAACTACATTCATCGCACAGTATCCAAAGCTTCAGTCGGTTATTTTCTCATTCGCAGCACAGCCAAGATTTGCTTATTTCTCACAGGGCTTTGTTCGTCTGTCTGACCTTGTATTCTTTGGCTCGGCAGTAGTCGTATTTCTTTCATGGACTTACATCTCCATTGAGAAAAGACGCTGGAACAGGGGGTAAGCTTTTATGAAAAAACGCAAATTCAATTTTACGGATACCATAGCAATTATTATTGCAATACTTGTGCTTGTGGTATTTGTTCCGATAAACCTCATAGTAAATTACTATGATAAGGTTTACGATATGACACCTTCAAAGAGATATACCCTTAACTCAAAAACAGTTCAGCTTCTTGACGAAACTTCCGACAGAGATATAGAAGTTTATTATCTCTCACTTCTGGAATATTTCCGTGATTACCCTGAATTTCTTTCACTCTATCACACTCTTACACAGCTTGAGGAACGTGACAACATCAAGCTTACCTGTTTTGAACCTAATGCAAATCCGGGACTTGCAGATGAGCTTTCAAACAACGGACTCCTTTCAGTTCGTGACGGCGATATTTTCGTTCGCTGCGGAGATGTCACAAAGCGTATTGACCATAGCAAGATATTCCAGTCAACATCTGACGGCACAGAACAGTATGCCGGTGAAGAACTGATAGCAGCCGCTATAAAAACCTGTACAAGCGGTTCTCTCCCGACAGTCTATTTCCTTACAGGTCACGGTGAAAAATCAATTGAGGATTCATATTCGGTTTACGCTGAACAGCTTAAAGCAAATAACTATGATGTTCAGCCGCTTGACCTTGATGAAACAGGTGCAATTCCCGGTAATGCAAAGATAATCTATCTTGCAGGTCCGCAGAATGATATTTCTGATAAAGAAAAAGAGCTTCTTGAAGAATACTTCGAGGCAGGCGGTTCTGTTTCAATGCTGCTGTCGCCATGCGATACAAAGGGACGCTTTGACAATATTGAAGCGATTCTTGAAGAATTCGGCATTATCATGGATTATAATACTGTAACGGAAACTTCTCCGTCAAATCAGCTTCAGGACAGAGATATGAAACAAAGCGAAAAGTTCATGCGTGTTGAATATCCTGCCGCTACAGGCGATTATACCGAAGACCTTACTTCAGAGATAAACTATCTTGTTGAAAGCGGTGAATATATCGCAGGTATTACAGGTGCAAGAAGCTTTGCACTTATCAATGAAACAAATTTTGCAAATGCCGGAAATGTTGAAGTATGTCCTATCATCAGAAACGTTGCAGACGCTGACGGCAAGTATACAACACTAAGTACACCAATGGGCGGTGATGATGATACAAAGGCAGAAGCAAACAAAATTTCTTCAATGCAGCTTGACTTCGGCTATTACGCTTTGAACCGTATTACATCAGGAAAACTTATTGTTGTCGGAAGTACGGATATTATCGACGTTGATGCTATTGCCCCGACTATCAGTGCCACACAAATGCTTCTTACATTTTCAAACACATGGCTTTATGACAGCGATATAGAAATGGGCATAGGAAACAAGCTCAATGCATACGATTCAATGACATTCAGTGACGCTTCACACGCAAGATCCGTTATTGCAGCAGTTATAATCATTCCTATATGTCTTGCTGTTGTAGGTGTTGTTGTATGGCTCAGAAGGAGACACGCATAATGAAAAAACCTGTTGTTGCTCTTATAGCTATGGCTGTTCTTGCAGGAGGTTCTGTAGGAGCATTTATGGCAGTTCAAAATAAGAAAAATAAAGAAGAAGAAAAAAAACAGGAACAGATAGAGGATAATGTACTGTTTTCCTTTGATTCGGAAGCAGTTTCCAAAATTGAATTTAACTGTTCTGACGGACAGTATATCGTTGAAAAGAATGACGACGGCGAATGGAAACTTTCAAACAGCGATGAGTTTAATGTTGATGAGCTGTATATCCAGCTTATCCGTACTTATACCGCAGTTCTGAAAGCTGAACTCTGCTACGGTGAGGCAACCGAAGAAAATAAGGCTATGTATGGTCTTGATAACCCTGAAAAGATAGTCATTACAGAAAACGGGAATGAACATATCATTTATCTCGGAAATGTAAGTCCTACGGGTGATTATTACTACGTTATGACGGGTGATAAGAAAAATATCTATGCCATAGATCAGATTTACGGAAGTGCTTTGTATGCTGATAAGCTTACCCTTAAAGCAAAAGACCTCGTTCCTTATGAGATAGACGAGATATCAAAGGTCACAATTAAAAAAGACGGCAAAATTTCATGTGAGCTTTTCTATGATTCTGAAAATCAGGCATGGTCGCTTGATAAGAAGTATGATATGGTAAAAACAGACATGACAGCTATTACCGCAGAGATAAATAATCTTATCCGTCTTGACGCAGAGGAAATGCTTGACGAAAATCTTCAGGATTTGAGTAAATATGGTTTCGACAAACCTGACGGTGAGGTTATTTTTGAGGGACTTGACGGTTCTGAAAGAAGTTTTTCCGTAAAACTTTACGAAGAAGATCCGGACTATTCATACGTTCTCATCGGTGAGGACAAACAGGTTGAAATATACTATACCGCTGATGTTGACGTTATTGATTCAACTCCTTATGACTATATTATTCAAAGATATTCCGGCGTGGATATGTATGATATCAACGGATTTGAACTTGAACTTGACGGCAAAAAGATTTCGGTAGAAATTGATGCTGAAAACAAGAAATGCAAGCTTGAAGGAAAAAATATTGATATTGATACAGACGAAAGCTATATAGCTCTCCAGAATTTCTATGGTTCTTTCTCCTCACTTGAGATAAAAGGACTTGATATTGATGCTGCTCCAAAGCTTGAATCTCCTGTTGTTTCCGTGGTTTATCATACCAAAGAGGACGGAGATACCAAATTGGATATAGTTAATGAAGATGACAGATACTATATTTTCAAGGACGGAAAATGTACAGGTGCATATACAGATGAAACAAGATTCAAAGGCAGAACATCTATAGGTGAATACTATACAAAATTTGCAGAATTTGCCAAATGATTACAGAATATCCCACAAAGATATGTTTCTTTGTGGGATATTTTATGTATACAGCAAAAAAATCCCGATATATCGTTAAAACTACTTGAAAGAAATGATGAATTGTGGTATAATTATATATTATTGCTTCGCCAACTAAGTCTTAAATATTTTATGTGAGGAATACTGCCGTATTTTGAGACTTTCTGATGCAGATTCGGCGAAAATTATATACAGGTCATTACCGGAAAGTGAGGTCAACGCTTTGAACAACAGTTCTGTTATTGAGCAGATAAAAAGCAGATTTGCTCTGAATACACCTAAAGCATACGTCAGGAGCTTCGGCTGTCAGCTCAACTGCTCCGACGGCGAAAAAATTAAAGGACTACTTGGTGAAATGGGCTGCTGCTTCACCGATGACGAAAAAGATGCCGATATTATTATACTGAATACCTGTGCTGTTCGTGAAAATGCGGAGGACAGGGTTTTCGGTATTGTCGGAAGCATGAAAAAACTTAAAGAATTAAAACCATCACTTATAATCGGAATATCAGGCTGTATGACTGCTCAGAAACATATTGCGGATAAAATAAAAAAATCTTATCCGCAGGTTGATTTCGTAATGGGTACTTCTGCCATAAGTTCACTTCCAAAGCTCCTTCTTGACTGCCTGAACGGTTCCGGATTTTCAGCGGACATTGGAGAATATGACGATTTTTCAGAAACTGTTCCGCAGATTCGTGACAGCAGTTTCAAGGCTTCTGTTCCGATAATGTTTGGCTGTAATAATTTCTGTACATACTGCATTGTCCCTTATGTAAGAGGACGTGAGAGAAGCCGCAGACCACAGGATATAATAGACGAGGTAAAACAGCTCGTCAGCAGCGGCTACAAGGAAATAATGCTCCTCGGACAAAATGTAAATTCATACGGAAATGACCGTGCCTATGAAATGAACTTTCCTCAGCTTTTAAGAGAAATAAATGCAATTGAAGGAGATTTTATCATAAGATTTATGTCGTCACACCCGAAGGACGCTTCAAAAGAACTTATAGATGCTATATTTGAATGCGAAAAAGCCGCAAAACATCTCCATCTGCCTGTACAAAGCGGAAGCAATGACGTTCTTCAGCGTATGAACCGTCGCTATACTGCGGAAAAATATCTCGAAATAGTGGACTATATCCGCAGTAAATCGCCTGATTTTTCCCTTACCACGGATATTATAGTCGGATTTCCGAATGAGAGCGATGATGATTTTGAGGCTACTCTGGACATAATAAAGCGTGTGGAGTATGATAATATCTATTCCTTTATCTATTCAAAGCGTTCAGGGACAAAAGCCGCTGAAATGGATGACTTTACTGACGATGGAACTAAGGGAAAGCGTATGCGTAAGCTTCTTGAGGTTCAGAGAAGTATCACAACGCATAACTATAAGCGTTTTATCGGCAGAAAAATGAGAGTGCTTGCCGAAGATGTATCAAAAAAGCGTGAAGGTTTCCTCACAGGCAAAAGCAGCGAATTTATAATAGTTGAATTTGAGGGCGATGCTTCACTTATCGGACAGTTTGTTGATGTTGAGATAACAGATTCCATGAACTGGGCGGTAATTGGAAAAATAGCGGAAAAATGACAATACCGCACTTCACTGTGCGTTATTAATATATTATTTAAGGAGAATTTATAATGGACGTAATCGAATTAACAAGAGAACTTGGAAAGGCTATTCAGCAGGATGACAGATATATCGCTTATAACCTTGCAAAAAAGGTAAACGATGAGGATAAGGAGCTTCAGGCTGATATTGAGCGTTTCTCACAGATTCGTACTGAAATAAATACAGCAATGAGCAGCGAAAATCTCGATAAGGATAACCTCGTAAGCCTTGACACAGAAATGAAAACCGTTTATCAGAAAATTATGCAGAACCCTAATATGATAGTTTTTCAGGGAGCTCAGACAGCACTCGAAGAACTTGTAAACAATGTTAACCAGATAATCACACTCTGTGCTAACGGTGAAGATCCTGAAACCTGTCAGCCACAGACAAGCAGCTGTACCGGTTCATGTGCAACCTGCGGCGGATGCGGCTGATAAATATGCTTTTTATCTCACAATTCTGAAATTGTGACGGCAAATGGAAGGAGTTTAACACATGGATATAGACAGAAGTAAGATATCTCCCATGATGCAGCAGTATCTTGAGGTCAAGGATAAGTATGCGGACTGTGTGCTTTTTTTCCGTCTGGGAGATTTTTACGAGATGTTTTTCGACGATGCGATAAAAGTTTCAAAGGCTCTGGAACTTACCCTTACAGGACGTGACTGCGGACTTGAAGAAAGAGCCCCGATGTGCGGAGTACCGTTTCATGCGGCAGATATGTATATCAAAAGACTGATAGACCTGGGCTGTAAGGTCGCAGTCTGCGAACAGCTTACCGATCCTGCCGAAAGCAGGGGAATTGTAGTTCGTGACGTTATCCGTGTGGTAACTCCGGGTACGCTTACTGACAGCAGTATGCTTGATGACGGAAAAAATAATTATATATGCAGTATCTTCTACGACGAAAACAATAAAGCCTGTTCCGTTGCTTCTGCCGATATTTCAACAGGAGAGGCTTTTTTGAGTACTTTTGAAGGCAAGGATATGGAGGCAGGAGTTATCAACGAACTCTCCCGCTGCCGTCCTGCCGAGATAATTTTTACCGACAGTTTCCTTTCACTGAAAAATACTGCGGATTTCATTAAGATACGCCTTGAATGTGCTGTAACTCTCCGTGACAGTATTTGTTTTTCACCATCCGAAAAGAAAAATATGGTAATGCAGGTTTTCGGTGTAAAGTCTATGGCAGAACTGAGCATAACGGATGAAGGTTCAGACTGTGCGGCAGTCTGCGGACTTTTTGATTATATCTGTGATACACAGAAAACATCGGTGTCACGCTTTACAGCCATTGAGATCCTGAACGGCGATTCATTTATGGGACTTGACCTTAATGCAAGACGAAATCTTGAACTTACCGAAACTCTCCGGAATAAAGAGAAAAAAGGCTCACTTCTCTGGGTTCTGGATTCAACCAAAACCTCAATGGGACGCAGACTTCTCAAAAACTGGATAGAACAGCCGCTGAAAAGTCCTGCAAGAATAATTGAACGTCTTGAGGCTGTTGACGTGCTTTATAGAAAAAGCGTTGTTCTTGCCGACCTCATGGACTTGCTTGACCGTGTCTATGACCTTGAAAGACTTAT
>JAZQND010000210.1:0-7533 GCA_045627145.1 Ruminococcus sp.
TTTATTGATATAATCAAACAATCTGAAAATAAGCCAGCCGAGAACATAAGCTGCAAGACCGTAAGCAACTGCCAGAGCTGAACGATAATGGTACATAATAGCCGACATTATCAGTGCAGTATATAGCAGAATCGGATCAAGCAGGGTATTGAGCCAGAATTTTCCGATACTTCTTTTTTCTTTTCCTTCCATATTTATACCAGCTTAAAGTTATTGTCATCGTCAAGATACCAGAGAGGATAAGAGGTTGAATTAACACTTCTTACCGAATCTCCGATAATTGTAATATTTTCGCAGCTTCCGGCAGCTTCAGCAACTGAAGCAAAGCCTTCGTCGGCATCGGTAGTAGCGATAATGCAGGCACAGGCAGAATTTGTCACATTTCTGATATCAATTCTTTTATCAGGTTCAATTTTAACAGCTATCACTTTCAGGAGAAGCTGTGCTATATAATCGGGATCGTCAACGTTTTCGGAAACCGCTTCTCCCATACTTCCCTGATAAATGAAGGTACAGGCAATGCCGTGCATAATAAGTGCATTAAGCAGACCAAATGTGGAACTTAATATTCTTTCCTCAAGCCTTATGGCATTTTCAACGGTACTGCTGCTGCTTCTGAAAAGATCAAGAACTACAACAGGCTGAACAGAAGCCACTGCTTCATCAAGTCTGACCATAAGACAGTTTTTCTTTGAAGAAAGCTTCCAGTTGACACGTTTCAGCGGATCGCCCTGAACATATTCCCTGTGTTCATAACCCGGTGCAGTATTTGATGAATAGAGCATCGAGGTATCATTTTCCTCATCGTTATCACTGGTTGCAACGATATTTGCAACGCTTCTTACGAGAGAAGAAGAAGCTTTAACATCAGGAACTTCGGGTATAATTCCCACAAGGACAGGCGGCTGGATACCCTCGCTGACTTTCAGATGTATAAAACCAAGAAAGCCGCAGGAGCAGACACTTTCAATACCTATCTCACCGTTTCCTCCAACAGCCGCATCAACCTCAAAGGAGAAACTTTTTTTCTCCTCATTAAGCATAGAAAGCCGGTAGACCTTGTCATGCTGGACAAAAACAGGCGAAACATAAGGCTTTATCTCAATTATCGGGAAAGGTATCATATTCTTTTTTTCGACAGTTGCAGTAATTTTCAGCTTCTGACCTTTCTGAACATAGGCATCGCAGTCAAAGGAAATTTTGATATTCTTCCGTGCATAAATGGTAAAGCCGAGAGAAACAAGCGGAGCTATGACAACGAAGGCGGAAAGTATCATGCCCATTTCGCCGTCCATATAAAATGTGAAGATATAGACGAGGAATGCAACCGCCAAAACACTGACAATATATTTTACTTTGTTCATCGGCTTATTTCATTGCGGGAACTTCGCAGTTTTTCAGCACATATTCAACATACTTCTCACTTGTACCGAATGCAGTTTTGCCCTGCGGCGAAAGAATTATCCTGTGTGCAAGCACTGAAACGGCGGTCTGCTTAACATCATCGGGAGTAACATAATCCCTGTCGTAGATATAAGCGAAAGCCTTTGATGCTTTATAGAGGGCAATACTTCCTCTCGGACTTATTCCAAGGACAGTATTTCTGTCCTCACGGGTAGCTGTAGTAATTTTAACAATGTATTCTTTAACAATATCAGCAACACGGATATTTCTTACCTCCTGCTGCATATTGATTATATCATCAACACTCATAACAGGAGCTTCGATATTCTGAATAGGGTTATGCATTTCGGTTCTTTCGAGAATTTTTATTTCTTCGTTAAGAGAAGGATAACCCATAGAGAGCTTCATAAAGAATCTGTCCATCTGTGCTTCAGGGAGATGAAAAGTACCGTATGTTTCAACGGGGTTTTGAGTTGCCATAACAAGGAAAGGCTTTGGAAGCTTGTGTGTCACACCGTCAAGGCTGACCTGTCTTTCTTCCATAGCCTCAAGCAAAGCTGACTGAACCTTTGGAGAAGCACGGTTTATCTCGTCTGCAAGCATAAAATTACACATAATTGCACCATCACGGTAAACAAATTCGCTTGATTTGGAATCAAGCATGGTAAAGCCTGCGATATCCGACGGCATAACGTCAGGGGTAAGCTGAATACGGTTAAACTTACCGCCAAGAGAACGTGAAAGGGCAGTTATGAGCTGAGTTTTGCCCACGCCCGGGACATCTTCGAGAAGAACATGACCTTCACAGAGGAGAGCCGCAATTAATTTAATAATAGTTTCGTCTTTTCCGACAATTACCTTGCCAATACTTTCAGCAATCGTGCTGACATTTCTATTCATAAATGATTACCTCACTATTGAGCATTATATCTAATATTCATATTATAACATATTTATGATTTGTACGCAAGTAGAGGATATACGTCAAAATGCCCAAAATTTTGTTTATAGTAAACAAAATTCGGGCATTTTTGCTTTTTAAATATTATGTTATATTATAATAATTTGTCTTAAAGTCGGGTTAAAGATTTACCAGTTATTGCGGCTTGAACTGCGTCCCTTCACCAGTGAAGCAATGAAAAGAATAATTCCGAGGAGCATAACTGCAATACCGCCGAAGAAAATTCCGTAGATAGATTTGCTTATTTCGCCGCCACGGATAGAGAGTTCGGTATATCTGTCCTTTGGAATATCAATATTGGCAAGGTCATCAACAGCCTCATTAAAATACTGAGTAAACTCAGCTTCTGTACGGCGTTTAACAAGACATCCCTTGATATCGACATCATAAAGAGGTGCCGAAGCAGTTTCATCTGTACTCGTCAGATAGTTGTACCAATCGTTTGCAAGACCTGAAAGTCGTTTATCAAGTACGCTGTTTTCAGCTGCACTTACAATAAAGTAAAAATCATTGAAATCTTCACTTTCAAGCATTTCATTGTAAGCTTCACAGTCAAAATTGCTGACTATGTAATAGTTTGTAGTGTTAGTTGAAGTAGTAATGCCGTAAGTCTTTGACTGCTGTTCCAAAGAAGCAAACGGACCGTAAGCGAAAGCTGTTTTGCCCTCAATAAGAGCATCTTTGCTGCAATCCTCAATTGAAGCTTCATTGATATTAACGGTAGTGCCTTTTAAAAGCAGTTTTGCATCGTGGAAGCCTGCAAGAGACATAATTAATCCGCCGATTACAAGAACGAGAACTGCCTTTGATAAAAATTTACTCATAAACCCTCCTGAAAAAGAACAGGCAGCGTAGAGGAAACTATGCTGCCCGGTGTGAATTACGAATTACTTGATCATCTTTGCAACTTCGTCTGCAAGATTATCTTCCTTCTTTTCGATGCCTTCGCCTCTTTCATAGCGAACAACTTCAAGGATCTTAACAGAACCGCCAAGCTTCTTAGCTTCAGCTTCTACATAGCCCTGAACTGTGAGCTTGTCATCCTTAACGAAAGACTGTTCAAGGAGGCAGTTTTCACTGTAATACTTGCCAACCTTGCCTTCTGCAATCTTAGCACGAACCTGTTCAGGCTTTGAAGCCATCTTAGGATCCTCAGCCATCTGAGCAAGAATGATTTCCTTTTCCTTTTCAAGAACTTCTGCAGGAACCTGTTCACGGCAGAGGTATGGAGCGTTAAGAGCAGCAGACTGCATAGCAACGTCCTTACCGATAGCAGCAACCTGATCAGCAGCAAGCTCTGTATCAAGCTTTACGAGAACACCGATGCTGCCGCCATTGTGGATATAAGAAGCGAGAACGCCTTCAAATCTGACAAAACGACGGATAACGATGTTTTCTCTTATCTTCATGCCAGCGAGTTCTGTAAGAGCCTCAGCAACTGTATTTGAGCCGCCGCTGATTGTTTCAGCCTTGAGAGCCTCAACATCGGCAGGATTCTTTTCGATAATTGTATTAGCAACAGCACTGACAAAGTTTCTGACATCATCAGTATTTGCAGCGAAGTCTGTTTCAGTATTGATTTCAAGAAGAACGCCGACATTGCCGTTTACAACAGCAGTTACAACGCCTTCTGCAGCAGCTCTGCTGCTCTTCTTAGCCTGTGTAGCAAGACCTTTTTCTCTGAGGAATTCGATAGCCTTGTCCATATCGCCGTCATTTTCTTCGAGAGCCTTTTTGCAGTCCATCATGCCAACACCTGTGGACTTCATAAGATCCTTAATTTCTGCAACGGAAACCTTTCCCATTGTAATTACCTCCTGTATTTAAATGTGTTTATATACGATACAGGGCTGCCGCATTGACACGGCAGCAGCCCTTAAAATCTGTTAAATTATTCAGCGTCTTCTGTTTCAGCTTCAGCAGCTTCTTCAGTCTGAACTTCCTGAATTTCTTCAGAAACATCGCTTCCCTGTCTGCCTTCGATAACAGCATTAGCGATAGCACCGGCAATAAGCTTTACAGCTCTGATAGCATCATCGTTACCAGGGATAACGTAATCAACTTCATCAGGATCGCAGTTTGTATCAACAATAGCAACGATCGGGATATTGAGCTTCTTAGCTTCTGCAACAGCGATCTTTTCCTTGCGTGGGTCAACGATAAAGAGAGCTGCAGGGAGCTTCTTCATGTTCTTGATACCGCCGAGGAACTTTTCAAGCTTCTCTATTTCAAGGTTGAGCTTAACAACTTCCTTCTTAGGGAGAAGTGCGAAAGTACCGTCTTCTTCCATTGTGTGGAGCTGTTCAAGTCTCTTGATTCTTGTCTGGATAGTTTTGAAGTTGGTAAGCATACCACCGAGCCATCTTGCATTAACATAGTGTGCACCTGCTCTTGTAGCTTCCTCCTTAACTGAATCGCCAGCCTGCTTCTTTGTACCTACGAAAAGTACTTCTCCGCCTTCAGCAGCGATGTCACGAACGAACATATAAGCGTCTTCGAGCTTCTTAACTGTTTTCTGAAGGTCGATGATGTAAATGCCGTTTCTTTCTGTGAAAATGTATGGAGCCATTTTAGGGTTCCATCTTCTTGTCTGGTGACCGAAATGAACACCTGCTTCAAGAAGCTGTTTCATTGATACTACTCCCATGGTGTAGTCCTCCTTAAAAATTGGTTAAAATTTAATCCTCCGACGGGCTTAGCTTGCGGACAACGTTCACTGAACGCACCAACCCGCAAAAGCACCGGCGTGCGAATTGCTTTAATATTATATCATTTCTTCGCCGAAAAATCAAGTATTTTCCTGCTGTTCACCTGAACAAGCTTTCAAAACTCTTTTTTCTGTTTTTTGTCGATTCTGCACGATTATCCGTATTATTCCTTTCAACAAGAATGATGTCGCTTCCAATTACTTTTACTTCACTGCATTTTATAACCACGTCATCATCTCTGCCGAAAAGTCCGAAAAACCTCGAACCGCCATAAATCAGCAGTTTTTCGGCAGTTCCTGCTGAAACGTCTATCACAGCATCATCAATATATCCAAGTCTTTCTCCCGTGTTAATATCAACAACTTCCTTATTCCGCATTTCATCAATACTGCAAAGCAAAAAAATCCCTCCGCATACTGTTTTTCTCCAGTATATGCAGAGGGACAAATTTTTAATTATCAGTCGTCATCATTTTTCTTTTTTGAAAGAACTGCTGTAACTATCGCTGCAACGATTGCAATT
The DNA here is from genome assembly GCA_045627145.1 of Ruminococcus sp. Taxonomy (GTDB): domain Bacteria; phylum Bacillota; class Clostridia; order Oscillospirales; family Ruminococcaceae; genus Ruminococcus. The sequence continues at coordinate 5,596 of JAZQND010000210.1, forward strand.
GCTACTATTGCAATAAGGATTCCTTTCGGGAAGTTATCGCCGGTTTGAGGAATAGCTGCGGCAAGAAGTAAAACACTATTTATCATTATACTCATTTTATTGTCCTCCAATATTATTTGTGAATCAGACTGCAAAATACAGCTTTTTCTTTTTACAATTTTATCACATCAACCACCATTTGTCAAATGAAATGTATGTGAAAAGCGGGAGTCCCCGCCGCCGTTTCACGCTTCGCTCGTAAACTCGCTTACTCTGTACGGGAACTTCCATTCTGCTTTCGCTCACTGATGTAAGTCTGTAAATATCAGCTAAAACATACTATATCAGTTTTCAGGGCCATGAAATTCAATAGGTCTTTCTCCGACATAAACACAGTTCTCACCGTTAACTGCCGCTATAATTTCAAAAGTATTGTCGTCAATAATATAGAAAACCATTTTACCGACTTCATACGAATCAGCAACTTTCTTTGATGAAAAAAGCTTTTTTGAACCGTCTGAAAGCTCTATACTCCAGCATTCGGTCTTTTCATCGTATTGTTTATCCATAATAGTATAGCAATCAATGTGCCATTCAGAACCTGTTATGCCATATTCGCTTGCAATATATTCATCAGTCAGCGTATATGTAATTTTTTCGTCAACAGTATTTAACTCATTGCTTAAAAGCACACCTATCAAGCCGGTACAGGCAAACACCATTCCCATAATAAACACAGGCAGTTCAGATGATTTTTTTTGGTCGCCCACAGGTGCAGCTTTGATAGTATAAGGATCTTTTTTGCTCACCGAAATATCATAAGTTTTTCCGAAAGCGAGCGTCGGCTGTGGTTCATAACATCTGCTGTCAAAAGCTGTCAGTGTTTCGCCGTTATATTCGTAGGAAAAAACAGGTGAAGCCACAAGTATCTTATAGCTTGCCGAAGGATTTTTTACTTTCCACATATATCCGATGCACTCCGCAGGCTGAAAATTGCCTGTTCGTTCCAGAACATATTTAAGATATACGGCAACCATCATGATACCGACCAGCATGAATATCCCGCATCCGCACATTGCTATATATTTATCATTTTTTGTTTTGCAGAAAACAATAACGCCTATTTCAATGATAGCACCGATACCGAAAATCAAGCCGCCTGTAGACTTTCTGCCGAACAAGGATTCTTCTGCTTCAAACGAATCAAACAAAAACATCAATATGCCAAGCACAAGCCATACAGCACCAAATGCCGCTACAGCACCTGCAATTTCATGCAATAATCCAAAAATAATAGTGAAAAGGACTCCCAGAACAATAACCAATGCACCTATTTTTCCGACTATATTTTCAACTGCACCGTCTTTTATGCCGGATTTTCTGTCAAACGTCAGGTTTTCAATTATTTCCCGTCTTTCTTCCTCGTTAAGAACCTGTTTTTCGCTGAAATAATAACCTCTTTTCTCATATTCAAATTTCATGGATTCCTCCTTTATACTTTTTCAGCACCGTACAGATTTTATACGGTGCTGAAGTAATAATTTTATCAGAAACGAAAATCTCTCTTTCCGCCGTTCTTTATCTCATCAAGATATTCAATTGCTCTCTGTCTGCGTTTTTCATCAGGAACTTTCTGTATCTCACGGGCAATAAGCTCCTCGCCTACCTTTCTGGTTTCAGGTGAAGCATAGTCGCAGAGGTATTCCTGAAGTGTCATAAGAGCATTAGGGTGACAGCAGTTCTGTATCTGACCTACCTTGCAAAGTGCCATGAATCTGTCGCCTGTTCTGCCTTCACGGTAGCAGGCGGTACAGAATGACGGAATATAACCGCCGTCAATAAGCCACTTCACAACCTCATCAAGTGAACGCTGGTCTGAAACGTCGAACTGTTCAGTATCGTGAGGTCTTTCGTCAGCAGAGTAGCCTGCATATCCGCCTACGGAAGTTCTTGAACCTC
>JAZQND010000211.1:0-3130 GCA_045627145.1 Ruminococcus sp.
CTTATATAATAGCATTATACACTACAGATATCTAAAAGTCAACAAGCATTATATTGCTCCGCCAACTAAACATTACTGTCTGTTGCCTAAGTCGGATGCCAAGCGGTCTTAGGAAGACAACTGCTGGTAACAACTCCTTGGCCCACAGAACGACATGGCTACGATCCGACTTCTTATATAATAGCATTATACACTACAGATATCTAAAAGTCAACAAGCATTATATTGCTCCGCCAACTAAACATTACTGTCTGTTGCCTAAAAACTGTACCGTTTATGCAGTTTAGGCTTATTGTATTAATTTTTTTCAACTTTTTCAGAAAATTAAGATTATTTTAAGACTTATTTATTATTATATTTATGATATAAGCGTAGTGACATTATATTCTTGTCAAAAATATCCACTTCTATTAAAAATTCGCAGGATGTACTCCCCGTACCCCCTGCGATATTCCATTGGAGGATGATTTAAATGAAGAAAAAAAACCTCGGCAAACTCCTTACAGGCATTCTTTCAACGTGTATCATATCTGCTGTTCCCGCTGTTGGTATGGTGAACGCTTATGCTGCCGAAAGCAATTCATTGTTTGGTGACGTAAACTGCGACAGCGAAGTTAATATGGGCGACGTTGTTCTCATAATGCAGTCACTTGCCAACCCGTCAAAATACGGATTAAACGGTACAGAAAAAGATCATATCACCGCTGAAGGTCAGAATAATGCTGACGTTTACGAAAGAGGCGGCGGTATTACCAACCTTGATGCCCTTTCTATACAGAAATACCTTCTTAAAATGATTTCGCTTCCTGAATCATTCGCACAGGGCTATCAGGAAACCACTCAGACTACACCTCCCGAAACAGTCACCACAACCACTACAACTCCTGCACAGCCTGTTGAAATTGAAGAAAACGAAACCAGCATAGTATTTAATAATGATAAGATAACTGTAGACGGCAAATACGCAGAAACAAACGGTTCTGTACTTACCATCACACATTCAGGCAAGTATACTATCAGCGGTACTCTCACCGACGGTCAGATATGCGTAAATATCCCCGATGAAACCGTTGACAGCGGCACTGTCAAACTCATATTCAACGGTGTTAATATCACAGGCAAAAATGCTCCTGCAATACTTGTACAGAATGCTGAAAAGACTTCACTCACCATCGCTGACGGCACTGAAAATACCATTTCTGACGGTGAAACAGCTTACGGCGGCGACTTTGCTGAATCAGCACTTATCGAAGCTAAAGACGATTTCACCATCAAAGGCGGCGATGAGGGTTCAGGCAAGCTTACTATAACAGCTAATGTTCAGACCGCTATTTCATGCAACAATGACCTTAAATTTACAGGCGGTACTGTAAAAATAGATACTCTTGACAAGGAAAACGGCAACGACGCTGTTAAGGGCAAAAAGTCAGTAACTGTCAAGGACGCTAAACTTAAAATTGATTCAAAAGGCGATGGTCTTAAATCTTCAAAGGGCAGTATCTCGATCGAAAGCGGCGAAATCACAATTGAAGCCGGAAAAGATGCTATTCAGGCTGAAACCGAACTTAATATCGGCGGCGGTACTGTAAAGGCATTCGGTGACAGAGGTCTTACCTGTCCGGGTTCAATAGGAATATGGGGCTGTGACCTCCTTGCAACTGCTACAGACAATCAGTGCGAAAACTTACAGGGCACAGATGTTCCTACCATCGTTCTTGACCTTTCCAAGGAATGGACTAAGAATAACCCTGTTACTATTACGGATTCTTCCAACAAGGTTCTGTTTGAAGCCAATACCAAAAAGAAATTCAGATATGTTATTGCCGCTTCAACAAGTCTTGATATCAATACTCCTTATAAAGTATTTATCGGCGGTATCGAAAACGTTACTCCTGACGGTTCTGCAATTACCGCAGGCTTCCCGAAAAAATACACTGATGTCAATAATACCGATGACGCTGAAATACTTTACAGTGACCTTTTTGAACAGTCAACAGTTCACAGTGTAAATATTAAAATGTCAGAGGGCGATTGGAACAACTTCATTAAAAGTGCAAGCGACGAGCAGTATGTTCCGTGTGATGTTGTTATCGACGGCGAAGAATACGAAAATGTAGGCATTCGTGCAAAGGGCAACAGTTCACTTATGTTTGTTGCACAATCAGGCAAGGATAAATTCAGCTTTCGCATAAAGCTCAACGAATACGACAAAATGCAGAATTACCACGGTCTTACAGAATTTTGCATGAATAATATGTATTCAGATCCATCATGCATGAGAGATATTCTCTGCTATAATGCAATGTATGAAATTGATGGTTACGCTCCAAATTGTGCCTATACAGATATGCTGTTAAACGGTCAGCCGTACAGCTTCTACTTCCTCTGCGAACAGCCGGGTACAACTCTTGCTGAACGTCTTGCTACAGATGATGAAGCAGTTCTTTACAAAGCCGCTGAAAAAGGCAGCAGCTACGACTGCTCCTTCACTTCAACAATGGCTCTTGACAACTTTGAAGTCAAGTACGGTTCGGATGACCAGCTTGTACACATTGATGAAGTTAAACAGGCTATAAACAAACTTACTTCAACGGATTACAAGTTTATTGAGGACGTTATTGACGTTCCGAGTTTCCTCAAAGGTTTTGCGGTTAATGCTGTAATGTGCAATTATGACAGCTACAATGGCATGATGGCTCATAACTACTACCTCATGTACAACGACGGCAAAATGCGTTATGTCGGCTGGGACTACAACCTCTCTCTCGGAAACTTCATGGACTACGGTGCTGCTGCTGAATCTGATATCAAATCAGGCTTATATCAGGCTCAGATATCACAGCGTCCGCTTATGAAACTTCTTCAGGTTCCGGAATACTACGATATGTATGTTGGATATGTCAAGGAAATCGTTGATATGTACAGTCAGCCCGAACAGACTGTTGACAGCATAGCATCAGTTATCCGTGACCACGTTAAATCAGATACAAGATTCTTCTTCACAGCAGACCAGTTTGAAAGCAATATCGCCAAAAGTGCCAACGGACTCCAGATAAGCGGCAATAATAATGCCGGTATGATGTGGGGTGGCGGCGGCTTTGACTGGGGCGGCGGCAACAACTGGGGCAAG
>JAZQND010000212.1:0-11898 GCA_045627145.1 Ruminococcus sp.
GTAAGTATTTTCGCCTTTTTTCTGACTGCCTGTTACGAAGCAGTGTTCAGAACCGAAATAATTTTTTTTGTCGTCAATGGTCTGCCAGCCTGAATCGAGTTCGCTGTCGGAATCGCTGTAGGATTTGCCGTCAGCCAGCCAGCCTGTTTGAAGGATACCGTCTGAACCGAACATATAATCATTTTCGACGATAGTCTGCAAGCCTGTAACAGCCGCACCGTCAGAGCCGAAATAATACTTGTTTTCGCCAACTTTCTGCCAGCCTGTGAGGTTGCTTCCCTCCTTGCTGAAATAGTATATTTTGCCGTCAATTTCACGGATACCGCCTGTCATAGCACCTTTTTCGTCGAACCAGTAAGACTTGCCGTCAATTTCGTGCATACCTGTCAGAGCAATGCCCTCGTCATCGAAATAGTAAGTAGAATCGTCAATTTCCTGCCAACCGGTGAGGAGTTTGCCGTCAGTGCTGAAACAGCGGCTTTTTCCGTCAACGACCTGAATGCCTGTACACATTATGCCTTGTTCATTGAAGAAGAAAGTGCCGTCGGAGAGTTTCTGCAAGCCTGTGAGAGCGTGACCGTCATCAGCAAAGAAGTATTTATTTTTTTCAATGGTCTGCCAGCCTGTGAGAACAGAGTTGTCATCATCCAAAAGGAAAATACCGTCATCAGTAGTCTGCAAACCTTTTTTGAGCATAACGCAGTATGAATTGAAAAGATATTTTTTGCCGTCTATTTCCTGCAAGCCGCTTAAAGCGTAATTATCTTTGCCGAAATAGTAGGTTTTGCCGTCATATTCCTGAAAACCGCTTAGAACCGAGCCGTCAGTATCGAACATATAGCGTTTGCCGCCGATGGAATTGAAGCCCGTGAGCATAATGCCGTATTCATTGAAATAGCGTAATTTGCCGTCAGCATTTATCCAGCCTGTGCGGACTTTGCCTTTGGAATCGAAGCAATAGAAGTAATCGCCGGTTTGAACGAAACCTTCGGCGGGAGTTCCGTCCTCGTTGAAGAAATATTTGGAATTGTTTATAGTCTGCCAGCCTGTGCAGAGCTTGCCGTCGTCACCGAAAATATATGTCAGACCGTTGTATGACTGCTGACCTGTTACCATGCCTTCGTCTTTTGTGATGAGGTAGCAAGAGCCGTCAATGCAGTTAAGACCGATAAGAGCCTCACCTGTAATTTCGTCAAAGCAGTAGATTTTGCCGTCAATGGTCTGCCAGCCTGTACTGATCTCGCCTTTATCGGAGATAATGTAGGGAACGCCGTCGATAACAGTATTTCCTGTTGCGATACAGCCTTCACTGTTGATATAACAGGCGGTATCATCGGCATGGTAGAAGCCTTCGGAATCGGCTAAAGCACCGCAGCTGTCAAAGAAAACACGTTCGCCGTCACTGCTGCGGACGAAACCTGTTCTTTTGCCTTTGGCAATATCAAAATAGTATTTTTTTCCGCCGTATTCTATCCATTCAAAAACTTTTTCGCCTGTATCGGGATCGAAATAGCAGCGTTCACCGTTAACGTTTCTCCAGCCTGTTTTGAGTACGCCGTTTTCAGAGAAAAGGTACATTTTTCCGTTAACGGCTGATTCACCGGTAAGGTATTCAAGCTTGTCGTTGTAATAGAAGATACGTCCGTTGTCGTCTTTATACCATGAAGAGGCAGTTGGGGTGTCGGAAAACTGAGCAGCCGAAGCCGTCATCGGAGCAGCAGCGAGCAGACTCATAGTTGCTGTCATGGAAAACAGCAGAAATTTATATTGTTTTTTCATAGTTATCTCCTTTGCGTAGATTTCGGATAATATATCAGGGCGAAGCCGCCCATAGAATATATCGTTTCATCCCGATGAATTGTGACATTTTTTCAGAACTAAATTTTTATGGGAAAGGTTCTTATATGCACATACATCTTTATTATATCAGGAAAGCAGACCGAATGCAACAAATTTAGAATAATTTAATGTGATAACATAAATAAATTGCGAATTTATGAACTTTTTGGCTGAAATTCATATTTGAATGAATATTTGTTCACAGAAAGTTTTCTTTACAAATCATAGAATCTATGTTATAATAAACTCAGAGTTAAGGAAAAGGAATTATGCAGGAACGCCGTTGTTGACACATCCTTTCCCACCTGTTGCTCCACAATAGTGGAGTAGTTGTCACACGGTGTTCTTCTTTTGATAAATCAATAAAATGTATTGTTTTAAAGCGTGAGCCTTGCAAATGCAAGGCTCTTTTTTTCGTTTTTTTATTTATGGGCACCTCTAAAAACCCCTTCTGAGAAAAAACAGCTATGCACAGCATCTGCTGTGTCAAACCCTCTCGTAGTGCGAAAGCACGCCTTCAAGGGCTTTCCTTGCATCTGCTGCACCTATCTGTTTTTTCTTACTCAAAACGGGTTTTTAGAGATGCCCTTATCGTTTTTATCGGTATTTTCACCGTTGATAAATTCAGCACCAAGTTCATTCAGGAAATCTGCAACAATAAACCTCGGACGCTGTTTTACTTCCGCATATATCTTTCCGATATATTCTCCGATAATTCCAAGGCAAAGAAGCTGTAAACCGCCGATAAGCCATATCGAACACATGGTACTTGACCAGCCGAGTTCTGAAAATCCGCCGAATTTGGCGATAAATGCCCAGATAAAGGCGAGAATGCTGAGAAGTGACATGACAAATCCAAGACCTGTTATAAATTTCAGCGGCTTTGTACTGAATGAGGTTATGCCGTTTATGGCAAAGGAAAGCATTTTTTTCAGAGGATATTTGCTTTCGCCTGCAAAGCGTTCATGACGTTCATAGTAGACATTGCAGCTCTGAAAACCGATAAGCGGAACCATTCCCCTTAAAAAGAGATTAACTTCCTTGAAATTTGAAAGTTCCTGAAGGACTCTTTTGCTCATAAGGCGGAAATCTGCGTGATTGTATACAACATCTGCTCCCATCAGCTTCATGAATTTATAAAAGCCTTCAGCCGTGAACTTTTTGAAGAAGGTGTCGGTTTTTCTTGCACTTCTCACGCCGTATACTACCTGATTTCCATCGTAGTATTTTTTCACCATTTCGTCAATGGTGTCGATATCGTCCTGCAAATCAGCGTCCATTGTTATAGCCATGTCGCAGATATCCCTGACTGTCATCAGACCTGCAAGAACGGCATTCTGGTGACCGCTGTTATGGGCAAGATTTATGCCTGAAAAGAACTGAGGTTCGGCATTATGCAGTTCGGAGATGATATCCCATGTATTATCGGCAGAGCCATCGTTCACAAAAACTATTCTGCTTTCAGGACTTATCAGCTTGCTTTCTGTCAATGCGGTATATTTTTCCTTCAGACGAGAGGCAGTTTCGTTTAAAACCTCATGTTCATTGTAGCAAGGTATTATCATGTATAAAATTTCAGGTGATGACATAATAAACTCCGTTCTTAGAATATTTCTTTACAGGAAAACAGTGCTTGTTCCAGTAAAGAGAGGTTATTGTTAATATGGCATAGTGAACTGACCGACATACCATGTATCTCCGTCAATTACGGCGGAGAAAGTATCTGTTTCCGTGTATGGTTTGTCATCAAAGTCACTTCTGTCGTAATAATTTTCAACAGTAAAAACTATTTCGTCGTCAGATTTTGACTGTATATCTGTGATTTTTGAAGCTGAGTAATAGAGATGAGCTCCACGTCCGCCTGACATCATGTAAACATTTCCGTCCTGTTCGGTATAGATATCCATAGGCGGGGCAGGGAAGCGGTCACTGAAAACCTTGTGGTACTGTTCAAGGATATCGTCAATTGAATTTATGCCTTCGTCGGTGATTTTGTAAAAAGTCCAGCCAAATTCATTCTGAACGTAGGATTCATAGTCGGTGTTGTAGATACAGCCGCAGGTGAAGTCCCACTGAGTAAGGCAGGCTGATTTGAAAAGAGCCTGAGCCGCTGAAATAAGGACGGAATCGTCCTCTGAGGGATTGGATTCTGCAAAAACCACAGCACCGCTTTCGTTGTATGAGAAAGCACCTCCGCCGAGGGGATCAGCCTGTATATGTGAAGCGGAACCGGAATCGGATTTTTCAGATGAGGCGGAGGACGTTTTTGAAGCCGCAGAAGTAACGGCAGAAGCTGTTGTTGATACAGTCGGTGCGACTGATATGCTGAGAGCAGTAGTTTCTGAAACGGCGGCTTGAGTTGTTGGCTGAACATCGGTTTCCTTTTTGGGTGAAGCCTTTTTTTCACAGCCTGCGGAGAGACAGGAAAGCAAAAGTACGGCAGTTATTGAAGCAATCGTTTTTTTCATGACACAACTCCTATTCGTCATCATCAAGAACGAAATCAACTGTTCCTTCGCTTACGTTGACGGCGGAACAAATGACCTGAACCGTATTGCCGAGAGAGTAGGAAACTCCGCTGAATTTTTCGGTAAGCGAAACAGGTTCGGAGTAATCGTATTCACCTTCTGGGAGGGTTCTGATGTGGACAAGTCCCTCAACAGTATTCGGAAGTTCGGCATAGAAGCCAAATTCTGTGACGCTGGAAATTTTAGCGGTGAAGCTTTCTCCGATGTGAGATTTCATAAATTCAGCCTTGTAGCAGTCCTCACATTCACGCTCTATGGTTACAGCACGAATTTCTGCGGCGGAAGAACGTTCAGCCGCATTAACGGCAAAACTGCCGTAGCGTTTTGAGAGCCATTGTTCGTTGTAGCCTGCAAGGATATCAGTGATAATGCGGTGAATGGCGAGGTCGGGATAACGTCTGATAGGGGAGGTGAAGTGGGCGTAATCGTCAAGAACAAGCCCGAAATGTCCGACAGGTTCGGTTGAATATTTAGCTTTTGCCATCGAACGCAGAACCAGCAGATTGATTGCTTCAAACTTATCAGTGCCTCTTGCACTATTGAGTATCTCTGCGGCATGGTGAGGCTTGAAATCGGTAAAATGCGGACATTCAAAGCCGAATTTCGGCAGTATTTCGTGAAGATTCTCAACCTTTGCTTCGGGCGGAGCTTCATGTATGCGGTAAACGAAAGGCACGTTCTTTTCACGGGCAAGCTTGGCGGCGGCTTCATTAGCTGTCAGCATAAATTCCTCGATAATGCATTCTGATTTACCACGATCACGGGGCATAACTCCGCAGCAGATACCGTCGTTACCAATTATCAGCTTGCTTTCAACGGTTTCGATTTCGGGTGCATGGCGGCGTTTTTTTCTGGCAATGAGCTTATCAGCAAGTTCATTCATAAGAAATATTTCGTCACGGACACAGGCATATTTTTCAGCAATTTCAGGAGCTTCTCTGTTTTCAAGAATTGAATTTATCTCTGTGTAAACTCCCTTTACACGGGAACATATCACGCTTTTGCAGAATCTGTAGGAAAGCATTTCGCCTTCCTCATCAAGCTCAATGAAAGCGGAGAGGGTGAGGCGGTTTTCATTTGGATTCAGCGAGCAGATACCGTTTGAAAGTTCTTTCGGGAGCATGGGAATGACCTTATCAGCATAGTAAATGCTTGTGCCACGCCGCATAGCTTCCTTATCAAGTTCGCAGTTGCCCTTGACGTAGTAGGAAACGTCGGCGATATGAACTCCCAAAAGGTAGCCTTTTTGGGTTCGTTCAAGTGAAACAGCGTCGTCAAGGTCTTTGGATTCGGCACTGTCAATGGTGAATATATCGAGGTTTCTGAGGTCTTCACGGTTGTTAAAGGAATATTCCTGAACGCCGCCCTCGGAAATTTTCTTTGCTTCTTTAAGTGCATCGGCAGGAAATTCTGTCGGAGCACCGTGCATCATAAGTATTGAAGCGGCACATGAGGCGGCATATTCGGAACTTCCGAAAACAAGGATAATTTTAACTTTATGTTCGGAGTGACGTTTTCCACGGTAGACAATTTCAGCAAGGACCTTGTCGCCGTTTTCAAAAGGAATGCTCTCCTGACGGGATATCATCATGCAGTTTTTAGCGGCAGAATCGGGAACGAGGAACGGCTGACCGTCAATAAACTCGATTTTTCCTGCAAGCTGACTGCTTCCGAATTCAAGGATATCAATAATTTCGCCTTCGGGTTCGCCTGTTCGTGAAGGAATATTCGCAACGAGAACTCTGTCCTGCGGCATAGCACCGAGCATACACTTTCCCGGAATAAAGTATTCTGTACCGTCATCAGTTGAAGCGAAGCCGAATGTACGGCTAAGACGGGTGACGGTAGCAGTGAAAACTCCGAGGCGGGAGCAGAGTGCGGCTTTCATGCCCTTTTTGACCATAATAGTGCCTTCTGTACGAAGTTCATCAAAAGCGGCAATGAAATTTTCACGTCCGTCTTTTTTGGTACGGCACTTGGTTTCAAGCATACTTATGGGCATGGACTTTTTGCCGTATTCGGTGAGAAATGTAATTATTTTGTTTTTATAGCTATCTATACTTACAACCGAACTGTTATTTTTTTTAATTGTTTTTTTTCTGTTTGCCATATTACTCCTTAAAATTGAAAATGCCCCATGACAGAGGTCACAGGGCTGATTGATTACTTATCTGTAAACAACGGGATTATGTTTACCGCAAGAACAGCAGCAAAAAGAAGAATTGAAAGAGTTCTTGTAATTTTATTGAGGATAGCTTCTTTTGTTCTGCCCTCATTTTTGCCGTAGAAAGATTCAGAACTTGCACCAGTAAGAGCAGCAGTCATGCTATCCTGAGATTTCTGATCCTGACAAAGGCAAATAACAATTGTGATAACACTTAAAAGGAGAATAACAATTCCTCCTGCGATTTCTAAAGCTGACATAACATACCTCCAAAAAAATATAGAAACGGAAAACCGCTGCATTTCAATTAGCTTTACTATTATAACATATAAAGCAGAGATTTGCAAGAGTTTTTCGGGACAAACCGTTAAGAAGTTTTTTTCTGAAAATTGTAGGTTTTGTACAATTGTGTGCTGTCAAAATATTTAGGGATTTAATTGGGGGAGCAATAACAGTTTCGCAGAGAGTAAGCGAGTTTACGAGCGTAGCGTGGGTGGCGGCGGAGGCTCTCCGCCTGATTCTGCAACTCATCATTGACAATTATAATCAAGTATGTTATAATAATCGGGAGCGAATATTAATATTTTTTGCCTGTGCCGCAGAGCATTCGGGCAATTACAGGAAAGAGGTCATTATAAATGGCAAAAGATAAAAAACTGGTTTCTGAGATAACCTCTATGGACGAGGATTTTGCTCAGTGGTATACCGATATCTGTAAAAAAGCTGAACTTGTTGAGTATACAAGCGTAAAGGGCTGTATGGTAATCCGTCCTTACGGTTACGCTATCTGGGAGAATATGCAGAAAATCCTTGACGGTGAATTTAAAGCACTTGGTCACGAAAATGTATGTATGCCTATGTTTATTCCCGAAAGTCTCCTCCAGAAGGAAAAAGACCATGTTGCAGGCTTTGCTCCGGAAGTTGCATGGGTTACTCACGGCGGCAATGAAAAGCTTGAAGAAAGACTTTGTGTCCGTCCTACTTCCGAGACACTTTTCTGTGAACATTACGCAAATATAGTTCATTCCTACCGTGACCTCCCTAAGCTTTATAATCAGTGGGTAAGCGTTGTACGCTGGGAAAAGACCACACGTCCTTTCCTCCGTTCAAGGGAATTTCTCTGGCAGGAAGGTCATACTATCCACGCAACTGCCGAGGAAGCTGTTGAGGAAACAGAGCGTATGCTGAATGTTTACGCAGATTTCTGTGAAAAGTCACTGGCAATGCCTGTTGTAAAGGGTAAAAAGACCGAAAGCGATAAGTTTGCAGGTGCAGTTTCAACCTATGCTATAGAGGCACTCATGCACGACGGAAAGGCTTTGCAGGCAGGTACTTCCCACTATTTCGGCGACGGCTTTGCAAAAACTTTCGGTATTGAATATACAGATAAGGAAAACAAGAGAGTTAATCCCCACCAGACAAGCTGGGGCGTTACAACTCGACTTATCGGTGCTGTAATCATGACACACGGTGATAACAGCGGTCTTGTTCTTCCTCCTGCGGTTGCACCTGTACAGGCAGTTATCGTACCGGTTGCACAGCATAAGGAAGGTGTACTTGAAAAGGCAAACGAACTTTATGAAAACCTGAAAAAGGCAGGCATAAGAGTTAAGCTTGATGACAGCGAAAATTCACCCGGCTGGAAGTTTGCAGAATATGAAATGAAGGGTATGCCTGTTCGTATTGAATTAGGCCCAAGAGATATCGAGCAGAACCAGTGTATCGTTGCAGTACGTTACAGCGGCGAAAAAATAACTGTTTCACTTGACGAGCTTACCGATACAATTATCAGACTGCTTGAAAAGGATATTCCTGAAGGAATGTTTGCAAAGGCAGCACAGAACCGTTCGGAAAGAACATATTCATGTACATCACTTGACGAAATAACCAAGGCACTTGAAGAAAAGGGCGATGGTTTCGTAAAGGCAATGTGGTGCGGCGAGGAAGCCTGCGAGGACGAAGTTAAGGAAAAGACAGGCATAGGTTCACGCTGTATCCCGTTTGAACAGGAAAAACTCAGCGATGTTTGTGTTTGCTGCGGAAAACCTGCAAAGCACATGGTTTACTGGGGCAAGGCATATTAATAAAACGGCAATTTAATAAAGAGGCTCATATAGGATTTATATGAGTCTCTTTAGAGGTTCCCTTTATTTATTATCAGCAAAAAACCTGACACCACGTTTTGTGATGTCAGGTTTAATTTTTGTGAATTACTTTTCAGGGAGTTCCTTAACGAGTTTAAGGAGATATTTCTGAACTGAAAGAGCGTCCATATTGGTCATGCCGCCGCCGTTTTCGTAAACGTCAGCATTAATGATACCCTGTGAAGTGATATGCTTTTCGTCAGAACCATTTTCGCCGTATTTGCTTGGATTAGCAAGAGCCTGCATAATCATAACAGCGTCAGCCATATTAACTTCCTTATCGCAGTTTGCATCGCCGTATACATCAGCTTCGGAAGCTGAACTGCTTACTGTGAATGTAAGAACTCTTGGTGATGTTGAATCAGCAGGGAGGAATGAGAAAGTAACATTGCTTTTTCCTGCCTTTACACCCTTTACGGTGTAGTAATAGTTCATGGTTGTATAGTCCTCAACAGGAGTTATTTCTACTGCATCGCCTTCAATTTCAAATGAAGGTCTGTTTCCGAGGACAGTTATTGTTGCTGTTTCGCCGACTTTAAGTTCAGAAACAGGACATTTTGCTGACCATTCTGAAGCCGGAGGCAAAGCTGTTACGAGAGATGTTGTAGTGGAGGTTGCGGTTGTGGTGGTGGTAGAAGTTGTAGTAGTAGTTGTTGTTGTCTTAGGAGTTGTAACAACTTCGGATTTGCCCTCAACGATTGAAGCAAAAGCGGGTTTTGACATATAGTCGCCGTCAAAGAGGAGAGGGAGCTGTGAAGCTCTCCAGCTTCTGTCGTCTGTAACGCCCCAGAAAATAACGGCAGAGATATTGTCCTTATATTTTTCGATAGCATTCATAATGCCCTTGTAGTATTTTGCTTGCTGTTCGTAATACTGTTTTCCTGAATTTTCAGGGATAGTAACGTCAAGCTCTGTGATCTGGATGTCAAGACCTGTAGCGGCATAATCCTTGATAGCGGATTCATACATTCCAACAGACGGGAAAGCAGCGTCCATGCTCTGTCTTGCGTCCAGGTGAGACTGCATACCGATACCGTCGATAATGCCCTTTGCCTTGAAATCAGTAGCCATGTCGATTATCTGCTTCTTCTTGTCCATGTATTCGTTATAGTCGTTGTAATAGAGCTTGCAGCCTTCAGGAGCGTACTGTCTTGCGTATGTGAAAGCGTATTCAATAAATGAGTTATCGCCGAAGATGGCAACCCAGTCGGAAGCACCGTAGCTGTTGCTTGAATCAGGGTGACCGGGCTGACGTGGCTTACCGTCCTCAAGCCAAGCTTCGTTTACAACGTCGCAGGCATAGAAGTCGATATTCGGATAAAGCTTTGTAAGGGTTTCAAAGTAGCTCTTGATGTAGTTTTCCATACGCTTGAGCATTTTTTCCTTTGAAACGTATTCGCCCTTTTCGTCGTAATTTTCCTTGAAGAACCATAACGGAGTCTGGCTGTGCCAAACGAGAGTATGAACTCTTACAGGGATACCGTTTTTATCGCAGTAATTGAGGATAGGCTTAGCGGCTGAGAAAGATATCTGAGGAGTTTCGTCATCGCCGGTTTCCTCAAAGTATTCTTTAGTAGCGTTGAAATTGAGGACATTTTCAGGCTTCATTTCGTTGCCGACAGTAATGCTCTCACCGAAATGCTTTTCAACGAGGTTCATGAAAGGCTTTGAAGCGAGGTTATCAGGAGTGATGGCAGTACCAACCTTGAAATCGTTGGCATAGATGGCACTGAGAGAAGGGATATCCTGTTCTATCTGAGCCTGTGGAACTTCGCAGATAGTGAAGTTATCAACATAGAGGTCATCAGAGCCGCCTTCAAAGTAAACGTAAACGCCTTCCATTTCGTCTGTGAAGCTGATTTTTACATCTTTAACAGACTGCCAGTCGCTGCCGTTGAGATTCTGAACGAGGTTTGAGTATTTTGTTTCGCCGTCAACGGTATACTGGTAACTGAGCATAGCACCTGTGTAGTATTTGCCCTTAACGGAAGCACTGATAGTATATTCTGTATTTGGTTCAAGAACGCCGTCAAGACGGAAAGCAGGACCGTTCCATGATTCTGTACGTCCGCTTGCGAGGAGAGATGATTTACCTGTAACAGCCTCATCTGATGTGATAGAAAGTTCTGTTGTATCGTCGCCGCCTCTGTTTGAGAAATATTTAAGGTCAGCTTCGTCCTCGAAATCGAAGTGGAAAATTTCCTTTGCATCGGAAGCAGTTTTAGCTGAATCAAGCTTTAAATCGGAAAGTGATACAGCATAAGCTGCGGAAGCAGTTGCAGAGCAGACCATAGCTGCACTCATTACACTTGCAACGGCTTTTCTGAAAGTTGAATGTTTCATAATAGATTCCTCCCATTAAGTAGAGCGTGCTACAGCTCCATAATATAAATATTCTATCATTTTTTGTACAGAATGTCAACCTTTTATATATAAAGTCCGCAATAATTGGCAAAAGTTAACGCTAAGACGGTTTTAATCGCAAAAAAAGAACAGCCCCTTTAAGGAGCTGTTCATATAAATTACTGAATAATGGAAATCAGTTTTCAGGGAGAGAAGGTATAAGTTTAAGGAGATACTTCTGAATTGCGAGAGCATCAAGGTTTGTGATACCGTTGCCCGGTTCGCAGCAATCAGCGTTTTTCTGTCCCTGTTCAGTGATATGGAGAGCATCGTAACCTGTTACGCCATATCTTGATGGATTAGCGAGTGACTGCATAATGATAACAGCATCGCCGAGGTTTACTTCGCCGTCGAAGTTAGCGTCACCGTACATAGTAACTGAAAGTTCCTGTGGCTTTGGCTGAGTTGTAGTAGTCTTTGTAGTAGTTCTTGATGTAGTAGTTCTTGTAGTAGTTGTAGTAGTCTTTGTTGTTGTAGCTTTTGTTACAGGAGCAGATGAATCGTTGATCTTTACATCTGTGATTTTAAGAGTTGCACTCTTATCAGAATAGTAGTTTCTGAATTCAAAGTGCTCGCCATACTGTGAGCTTGAATCAGAGTAGCTGAGTGAAAGGCTTGAAAGGTCGATTGTAACCTTGTTTAAGCCGGCTGAAAGCTTTGTTTCTGTACCTTCAGCATTAACTGTGCCGCCCTTTGTGTCGATGAACTTACCGGATACATCAAGTTCATTCCACCATGGATCGCTGCTGATTGAAACACCGAAACCGTATGTGAATGCTGTAGCAGCAGATGCATCAATGTAGAATGTGATTGACTTAGC
>JAZQND010000213.1:0-4095 GCA_045627145.1 Ruminococcus sp.
CAGGTTTACCGGTTTTGATTATTAACCGTATAAATGAAAAAAGTGAATCACTGATTGGGAAAAATGTTTTGCCACAGGAATTTTTCGTTTTTGTTTTTGCTGTTATTATACTGTTGACATATAATCTGTTAATGGAAAGACTACTTGAATTTTTACAGAAGATTTCTTTGATAATACCTAAAAAAATACATAAACGAATTATGACAAAACTAAAAAAAGAAAGGAATGCTATATAAATGAGTGATATAATAAATAAAGATATTGATAACGGAAAAGCATTTGACTGGGGCAAAACATCGTCTGATTATGCAAAATACCGTGATATATATCCGCAGGAATTCTATGACAGGATAATTGCAAGAGGTTTGTGCAAAGACGGTCAGCGAGTTCTTGATATCGGTACAGGAACAGGCGTTATTCCAAGAAATATGTACCGTTACGGTGCAAAATGGACGGGGACAGATATATCCGAAAATCAAATCAAACAGGCAAAGCTCCTTTCAGAAGGTATGGACATTGATTATTATGCTCTGCCAACTGAAAAGCTTGATTTTCCTGACGAAACATTTGATGTAATAACAGCCTGTCAGTGTTTCTGGTATTTTGACCATGAAAAGGTTTCGGATTATTTTTACAGAATGCTGAAGCCGGAAGGAAGAATACTGGTTCTCTACATGGCATGGCTTCCTTTTGAGGACAAAATTGCAGGAGAAAGCGAAAAAATCGTCCATAAATACAGCCCGAACTGGTCAGGCGGCGGTGAAACAATGCACCCGATATTTATTCCTGACTGCTATTCAGAAAAGTTTGAAATTGTATTTACAGATGAATATAAGCTGAAAGTTCCGTTTACCCGTGAAAGCTGGAACGGAAGAATGAAAGCCTGCCGTGGAGTTGGGGCTTCACTTTCAGAATCAGAAATAGCATTATGGGAAGCAGAACATACCCGAATGCTGGAAGAAAATGCACCTGAAAAATTTGAAATACTGCATTATGGTGCATTAGCCGAATTACGAAAAAAATAAGGAGCTGAAAAAATGCTTGCAAAAAGAATAATACCATGCCTTGACGTTAGAAACGGAAAGGTTGTAAAAGGAGTAAATTTTGAGGGGGTCCGAGATGTCGGAGATCCCGTTGAATGTGCAGAGGAATATAACAAACAGGGTGCGGACGAACTGGTTTTTTACGATATAACTGCATCTTTTGAGGGCAGAGGAGTATTCCTTGATGTAGTCCGTGATACAGCAAAGAAGGTTTTCGTACCTTTGACTGTCGGCGGCGGCATCAAAACAGTTGATGATATCCGAGAGGCACTTCGTGCAGGTGCTGATAAGGTTTCTGTAAATTCACAGGCTGTAAAAAATCCACAGCTTATTAAAGACGGTGCTGATGTATTTGGAAGTCAGTGTATATGCGTGGGAATTGATGCAAAGAAAGTTTCCGAACAGAAGTGGACTGTCTACATAAACGGCGGACGTGTTGATATGGGGATTGACCTTATTGACTGGGTGCATCAGATAGAAAAGCTTGGTGCAGGAGAGATATGTCTTAACTCTATCGACGCTGACGGTACAAAAGAAGGCTTTGATATTGATATGCTGAAGGCTGTCTGCAATAATTGTTCAATACCTGTAATCGCAAGCGGCGGTGCAGGAAAAATCAATGATTTCTATGAGGTTTTTGAGAAAACCGGTGCTACGGCGGCTCTTGCTGCGTCACTTTTCCATTTCAAGGAGCTTACAGTAGGAGAGGTTAAGGAATACTGCCGAAATAAAGGTGTAATAGTAAGGTAGTATGTTCATACGCAGTCTGAAAATAAACGATTTATCACAGTGTGAGAAATATGTAAGAGAGATAGGCTCAATATGTCATATAGCCGAAGCAGACGAACTTCAATTCAATTCTCAGGTCACATTTCTGGTTGGAGAAAACGGAAGCGGAAAGTCAACACTTCTTGAAGCAATAGCGGTGAAGTACGGATTCAATGCCGAGGGCGGTTCAATGAATTTCTCTTTTTCAACCGAAAAGACACATTCATCGCTTTATAAGGCAATTAAGCTTATCAAAGGAGCAGAACGTCCGAAAACAGGATTTTTTCTCCGTGCAGAAAGCTTTTATAATGCGGCGACTTATATTGACAGTCTTGACAGCATGGTGCTTGAGGCTTACGGCGGTGTTTCACTGCATGAACAGTCTCACGGAGAAAGCTTTTTTTCGCTTTTTATGAACAGGTTTATCGGAAACGGATTATATATTCTTGATGAACCCGAAGCTGCACTTTCGCCGTCAAGGCAGATGTCGTTTCTGATAAGACTGAACGAACTTGTAAAGGCAGGGAGTCAGTTTATTATAGCAACGCATTCGCCGATACTGCTTGCATATCCTGATTCGCTTATTTATGAGTTTACTGAATGCGGCGTATCAGAAACAACTTATAAGCAGACTGAAATCTATCAGGTCATGCGTTCGTTTATGGAGAGTCCTGAAAGAATGATAAAAAGATTATTTGAGGAGTGAAGATATGATAGAATTTAAATCAGAATATGCAGATGTTGAATATCTGGAAAAAGATAACAAGGTTTTGCTAACATGGAAGAAAGAAGCACGTTACGAGAATTACCGTCAGCCGACTTCTGCGGCACTTGAACTTTTGCGGAAATACGGCTGTGATTTTGTTATAGATGCAAGAAACGGCTTTGAAGATGATAAAGCTGATGTTGAATGGGGATTTTCATTTCTTCTGCCTGAAATGGCAAAAACCGACTGTAAGAATGTCTGGTTTATCATGAATGAGGTAAATGAGAATGAAATCGGTGAAGAAATGGATATGTGGACTGCCGAATTCAGCAAATACTTTACTGTAAGAAAAACCGAAAGTTATGATAAAATAACGGAGGAATAATATATGGAGAAAATTTGGAACGAAATGTACGAAGCCGCTAAGGCAGTACAGAATGAAAAAAGGGTTTCAGAATATGTTACCTGCGGTGAGGTAAGTGCGGCAATTCTATCAAAATCAGGAAAAATCTATACGGGAGTTTGCATTGATACCTGTTCAACTCTTGGTATCTGTGCTGAAAGAAATGCGATTTTCAACATGATAACAAACGGTGAAACCGAAATTGACAAGGTGCTTGCGATACTTCCCGACGGAAGTTCAGGTGCTCCGTGCGGAGCCTGCCGTGAGCTTATGGTTCAGCTTATGCCGAAAGCTTATAAGGATATTGAAATAATGCTTGATATGAAAAATGAAAAAATTATAACACTTGGCGAAATAACACCTGAATGGTGGATTTAGAAGGAGGATTTTATGGATATAGATTACAAAATAACACATGATTTCACGCCGCAGGAACTTGAAAGACTGTTCCTTTCAGTTGAGTGGTCATCAGGACATTTCCCTGATAAGCTTGCTGCTGCAATGAAAAATTTTTCAACAGTCATAAGTGCATGGGATGGCGAAAAGCTTATTGGAATGATATGTGCAATGGACGACGGAGTAATGACTGCATACGTTCATTATTTACTGGTTGATCCTGAATATCAGGATTTGACCATCGGAAGAACACTTGTTGAAATGATAAAAAAGAAGTATGAGGATTATCTTAGAATCGTGGTAATAGCCTACGATAAAGAAATGAAATTCTATGAAAACTGCGGATTCAAAAAGTCAGATGATTCGTCACCGATGTTTATCACTTCTTTATGGACATGAGGTAGTATATGAAAAATCTTGACAGCATGAGCAAGTTTATCAGTCTGATACTTCGTCATAAGCCTGAAACAGTAGGGATTAGACTTGATGAACACGGCTGGGCTGATGTGAAACATCTCATTGACGGCATTAACAAAAGCGGAAACAGCCCTATAACGATGGAAATGCTTGAAGAAATCGTGAGAACCGATAATAAACAGCGTTACAGTTTCAATGAGGATAAAACCAAGATAAGGGCAAATCAGGGACATTCCGTAAAGGTTGATGTTGAGCTTGAAGAAAAAGAGCCGCCTGAAATTCTCTATCACGGAACAGGCGAAAAATACGTTGACTCAATAAAAAGAAGCGGACTTGTGCCGAAAAGCAGACTGTATGTTCAT
>JAZQND010000214.1:0-4045 GCA_045627145.1 Ruminococcus sp.
CAGAAGCTTGTTGATACAGGCGGACGTGTTGACAGATTCAAGAAGCGTTTCAATCTCGATAAGTAATTATTATAAGCCACTCGTAAGAGTGGCTTTTTCCTGCTTTCAGAACAAACTATGAATTATTTTACTGTTTCTATACCTGCCGAAGCTTCCTTTATTGAGAAGCGTTCAGAATTTATAGGCTATATCGCCCCTGTTTCCACCAACGATGAAGCCGTTGAATTTATTAATTCAATTAAATCACGCCACCGTAAGGCAAAACATAACGTTTACGCTTATATTCTCCGTCAGGACAACATTTCCCGATATTCCGACGACGGTGAACCTCAAGGCACTGCCGGTGTCCCCGTCCTTGATGTCCTGCAAAAACGTGGACTTACAAATGTCTGCGTTGTCGTAACACGCTATTTCGGAGGTATCCTCCTCGGAGGCGGCGGTCTTGTCCGTGCCTATTCTCACGCCGCAACCCTCGCCTGTGGTGCCGCACACATTATGAATATGTGCCTCTGCCACAGACTAAAAATCACCTCCGATTACGGTCTTTACGGAAAGATTTCATATATCCTTCCAAATTTCGACATCATTACCGTCAATTCAGACTTCGCAGATGACGTTACTCTTGAAATTCTGGTATTGTCGGAAAAACTCGATGCACTTCGCAAAGAATTGACAGAAATTACTAATGGTTCAGCAGAAATTGTGGACTGCGGCGAGCTATTTGAAGATTTTTCATCTTTAAAAAAATAAAAAAAGGGTTTTGCCGCTTAATCAAGTATATGTATTTAGACACTCTTTTTTCCGACTCTTTCTGAAAGGCGGCGATTTTTTATGACTGTTCGTGAACAAATCGAAAGTACCGAAAACCTCATCCTCTGTGATTCAGCGTGCAGAAGTACCGATTCTGATGCCGTAATGCGTGAACGTCAGGAGGAGAAATGCCCATTCCGCACCGATTTTCAGCGTGACCGTGACCGCATTCTCCACTGTAACTCCTTCCGTCGTCTGAAACGTAAAACTCAGGTTTTCCTTTCTCCTGTCGGTGACCACTATCGTACACGCCTTACACATACCCTCGAAGTTTCACAGATTGCAAGAACTATTGCCCGTGGTATGCGGCTCAACGAAGACCTCACAGAAGCTATCGCTCTCGGTCATGACCTCGGTCACTCCCCTTTCGGTCACTGCGGAGAGGCTGTCCTTAATGACATCTGCCCCCACGGTTTCAAACATTACCTGCAAAGTGTCCGTGTGGTAGAGTTTCTTGAAAAGCATGGCAAAGGTCTTAATCTCACCCACGCCGTCAGGAACGGCATTGAATGCCACACAAACAAAATCGCTGATACCAAAGAAGGCAATATCGTAAGACTTGCCGATACTATCGCCTATATCAACCACGATATCGAGGATTCTATCCGTGCCGGCATTCTATGTGCTGACGAACTTCCCAAAGACTGCGTTGAAATTCTCGGCGATACCAAAACCAAACGAATTACTTCCCTTATAGCTTCCGTTATCGAAAACGGATTGGAAACAATAGACTTTTCTCAGGAAGTCCGTTTCGCCCATGATAAACTCAGAAGCTATATGTTTGAAAAGGTCTACACCAATCCTGCCGCTAAACAGGAAGAAGCCAAGGCTGAACGTCTTGTCCGCAAGCTCTATGCCTACTATATAGAAAACAGTTCGGAACTTCCCGAAGAATACCGCAGCATCATGCATGATTCCGATGCAGACCGTGCTGTATGTGACTATATTTCAGGCATGAGCGATTCATACGCTGTTGACCTTTATACCGAACTTTTCGTGCCTAAATTCTGGAAATAAGGAGGGGTGAATATGGCTCTGAACGACGAATTTCTCTACACCCTGAGAAATGCAAATCCCATTGAAACTGTCATGGGTTCGTATGTTCAGCTTATACGCCGTGGCAGAAATTATGTCTGCTCCTGCCCTTTTCACTCTGAAAAAACACCATCATGTACCGTTTTTACCGAAACGCAGAGTTTCTATTGCTTCGGATGCGGTGCAGGCGGAGATGTCATCACTTTCACCATGAAAGTTGAAAATCTCGACTTCTCTGAAGCCGTCAAACACCTTGCACAGCGTTCAGGTATCGAAATTCCGCAAAAATCTTCCGCCGATAGTATGCTCGCCCACCGTAAAACACGCATTTACGAAATGAACCGCATTGCGGCTAATTTCTTCTATACAAATCTTTTCAAAGGTGCTGACAAATCAGGTTTGCAGTATTTTGCAGACCGTAAACTTTCTCCGCAGACCGTTAAGAAATACGGTCTGGGATATGCCTCTGATTCGTGGGACGAGCTTTGCAGTGTTCTTCGTTCCAAAGGCTATTCCGACGACGAAATCGTTGATGCCTGGCTGGGCGGTCGCTCAAAAAAAAGCGGCGGGCTGTTTGATATGTTCAGAAAACGTGTGATGTTCCCTATCGTTGACCTGCGTGGAAACATCATCGGCTTCGGCGGACGTGTTCTCGACGATTCCAAACCAAAATACCTCAACACAAGCCAGACTCCCGTTTTCGATAAGGGTTCAAACCTCTTTTCCATGAATTTCGCAAAGTCTGCCAATACCAAACGTATTATCCTTTGCGAAGGCTATATGGACGTTATTGCCGTAAATCAGGCGGGATTTGACAATGTTGTCGCTACTCTCGGAACTGCCATCACTCCAAATCAGGCAAGGCTTATCAGCCACTACGCCGAGGAGGTCATTATTGCCTACGACAGCGACGGTGCAGGTCAGAAAGCCACGCAGAAAGCTATAAATCACTTCGCAGACGTTGGTCTGCAAACCAAGATACTCCACATGGAGGGGGCAAAAGATCCCGATGAATACATAAAAAAATTCGGTGCAAACCGTTTCCGTATTCTTCTCGACGGCTCATACGATGCTACCGACTTCATGCTTGACAAATGCGAGGACGGACTTGACCTCTCATCTGAACTGGGCAGGATAGAACTCCTGAAACGCACCTCAAAAATCCTTTCAGGCATAGAATCACAGCTTGAACGTGAAGTCTATATTTCCAGAACATCCAAGAAATGCGATATTCCTGTTCAGGTACTGAAATCGCATATCGACGAAATGCTCAGGAAAGACCGCTATTCCCGGAAAAGAAGCGAATGGCGGACCATCAAGGCTTCAACCGCCTACATAAAAGACAATATTAATCCCGAAGCCGTAAACTTCAAAAAAGAAGCCCGTGCCGAGGAATTGATAATATACTATCTGCTGAAACGTCCTAATGAATGGCAGGATATCGAGAAAATCGCTCATCCGGATATCTTCGTTACTTCTTTTAACAAAAAGGTCTTTTCAGCAATACTTAATCAAGTGAAAAACTCCGATAAATTCACCCTCATGTCTCTGAACAGTGAATTTTCTCAGGAGGAAATGGGAAAAATAAGCGGAATAGCCGCTAAAAACAGTGATTTTCCGGTTTCTCTCGAAGCAGTGAGCGACTGTGCAGAGGTTCTAAGAAAATCAAAACCTTCAAACGCTGAGATGAGCGATGATGAGTTGCTCAGTCTCTTTAAATCCAAGAACAAAAAATAGGAGGATTCTTATGGAAAGCAAAAGAAATACACTCGATGCCCTCATGGAACAAGGCAGAACAAACGGACGACTCACAACTAAAGAAATCACCGACGCTCTCGAAGAACTTGACTTTGATGTTGACCAGATAAATACCTTCTATGATAACTGTGAAAATCTTAATATCGAAATTGTTGAGGATATGAATATTGACCTCGACCTCAAAATCGGTCTTGATTCAAACCTCACCGATGACCTTGAACTTGCCCTCTCCACAGAAGGTATCGCCATTGACGATCCTGTTAAAATCTACCTCAAAGAAATCGGACGTGTTCCGCTTCTCACAACAGAAGAAGAAATTGAACTTGCACAGAGAATGGCTACAGGCGATCCTTATGCAAAGAAACGTCTTTCAGAAGCCAACCTCCGTCTTGTTGTAAGTATTGCAAAAAAATATGTCGGCAGAGGTATGCAGTTCCTCGAC
>JAZQND010000215.1:0-19559 GCA_045627145.1 Ruminococcus sp.
GGATAACCGGGCTGCTGTGGGTAGCCCTGCGGATAACCGGGCTGCTGCTGATTCGGGAAACCGCCTACCATAGGATTCGGCATTCCGTTCATGTGCTGCTGCTCGTAAGGATTATTAGTCTGTGCAGTTTTATTCTGTACAACGGCAACATCAGGAGCTGCTTCATTATTTTCTGCATAAAACGGATTGCTTTCGTCTACAGCGAAGCCGTTTGCAAATTCAGCGGGAGCTCCGACAGGTGCAGAAACATTCGGCATAGCAGTCGGATCGGGTGTATCGTCATCATAGCCTTCGAGGAAGCTCTGACCTGCTTCTGTAGGAACGAGATTTGCGAGATTTACAGCTTCTTCGAGTGAAAGAACGACTTCACACGCACCATTGTCAACGCTTGCATGAATAAGCTTTGCAAGACATTTGTCATTAGGTCTGAAGAAGCTGTCGTCCTCCAAAGAAATGACTATCATATTTTTAGCTTTAGCTTTTCCTGATGCAATAAGAGCATTTGCAGCAATATCCTCAGCCGGGAATATTTCAACTGTACCCTCATCAATTTTAATGCTTGTTATACCTGAAAATATCTCCTGAGAATCTGCAACGATGAGACAGAGGCAGGAATCAGGAACGAAAGCAGCCTCAGATTTCTGAGTTTTGATTACTTTCGCAAAATTTTTGGCAGTATCATATAATGTATTTTTATCCATACTAAACACCACTTTATCTTTCTGATTTCAAGAGCAATTCCGCAAAACCCGCAATACTGAGGTTTAAGCTATGCGCTCCTGATATTTCAAACTCTTTTTGTAAGAAGTTCAGCTCGTCTTTCTGCTGCTCGTTTTTTATTATCTTCAACAGCCTGTAAAAGAATATCTTCACTTGCAGAAAGGATTTCCTCATTAAAAATACATGAAAGTGAAATATCGTCTTCCGTACCGAAATGGGACCTTTTATGCAGGTTATTTATTATTGCAGGCTTGAATTTTTCAACATTAACAAGCTGACTTGTGATAATGGAATGATAATCAAGGAAATCGTATTCGCTGCCGAAAGAGGTATATAAACCATCTGTTGAAGCGAAAAGTGCAATAAGTTTTTTCTTGTCTGTAAAGAAACTGCTGAACATTGAAGCAGCATTTGAATTACAGATTGAAGCTGTTACATTTGCAGGTGCAGATTCGTTGTATTCCATAGGCATAACGGCTTTTCCGTCTTCAAATATAGCCACAAGGCTTCCGTCGCCTATCTGAACGCCGAATGTGAAATTTCTACCTGAAACGGCAGCTATCAGAGTTGAGCCATAGTATGACTCGGGCGGTATTTTTTCAAATTCCTCGTCTGTGAATTTGCTTCTTTCATCCGCAGTAACGGGGTTTTCCTGAAGGTGTTTTTCCACCTTTACATTCCAGTTGGCAATTATTTGCTTTTCAATATTTTTGAGAATCATCTTATGATTCTTAGGGAAATTCTCCTCAAAATCGGAAAAATTCTCATAAAATCTGTCTATTGCTTCGATTGTT
This sequence comes from Ruminococcus sp., assembly GCA_045627145.1. Taxonomy (GTDB): domain Bacteria; phylum Bacillota; class Clostridia; order Oscillospirales; family Ruminococcaceae; genus Ruminococcus. Next base: position 1,515 of record JAZQND010000215.1, read on the forward strand.
GATTCAACTGCATACTGAGAGCCGAGATGACTTCTGAAGTGTTTTTTGCTTCCGTGACCATCTGCTACAACTGCTATTGCATAGCCTTCACAAACTTTGTATGCAGAGCTGTCCTGACAGACCAGTCCTGTTTTATCGTGACTTGCACCCATGACTGACTGACTGAAACCATTGAACATTATAACTCCGTCCTCCTTCCGATAATTTTTCCGGCAATTTACAGGCTTTCAGCCTGTTTCTTAATTACCAGCCTGTATCGAATGGGACATCGCTTTCTTCAACTTTACTGCCGACGAGTTCCTGGATCTGCTGACCAAGGAGCTTCTGTTTAGCTGCGAAAACGTCCTCTTCGCCGAGTTCTCTGCCTGAATCGTCAGAAAGAGTCATACTCTTACTGCCTATCTGTGAAGAAGTTACGGCGATTATCTTAATCATCTGTGCGAGCTGTCCGCCTGAATAAGCGTGAACAACTGTATCGGCAGAACCTGTAAATTCAGCAAGGACATCATCATTTGCTTCATTTCCTATACCAAGGGCTGCTTTCAGACCGAACTTATACCAGCTGTTTGCCTGAAGTTCTTTAAGACCTTCTCTGTAGTCATCTGAAGGATAACCGTCAGTCATAAGGAAAATAACCGGAGCGAATGAGAGTGAAGGTGAATTGAGGAAGCTGTTTCTCGACATTCTGAGGTTAAGTTCCTTGAATGCAGCACCCATACTTGTAACGCCGTTGGCTCTGAGTCTTGCCCATTCAAAGTCCTCTATCGGGATAGGAGTTGAATACATCCATCTTACATCTGTTGAGAAAGTAAGAACAGCAACCTTAACTTCTGTATCAGCCTCTCCGACCTTGCGTATTTCCGGAATAAGCTCCTCCATAACGGTATTAAGCTCACCCATTTTCTTACCTTTCATACTTCCCGAAGTATCTATCAGGAAGAAGATAACGAGACTCTTTCTTGAAACGCCCGTTGCACTGAGGGGATCGTCGTCAAAATCGAGCATAGTATCCATCTGCTTTTTTTCTTCAGCTGAACCAGCAGCTTCAAAGCCGCCCATAGCTTCTTTTGCAGCATCTGTAATCATTTCATTGCTCATAAATAATACTTCCTTTCAGTATATTGCTGTGTAACACAATGCTGTATTTCGTAAATAATAAGTAAAATATGCTCACATCTGAGCTTTTATTACGCCAAAGTCCACTTCAAGTCCCTGCCATATAGGGAAGCCCTTACCCGGTGTTATATCATAGAACGCACCGTCCGGCATTTTGGCTTTCCATGTAATTTCGGAACAGTTTTTGATACCGAGCATACCTGCCTTGAGCTTATTTTCCACAAGTTCTCCGGCAACTGTTGAGAAATCATCTGATTCCGGATTTATCTCGCATTCATAGAACTTACAGCCGAGGTAAAGCGGAACTCTTGTTTCTCTGTTGCTGAAGCCTATTGTAGCAAATTCCATGCCGCATTTCGGACATTTGAATGTTTTTTCATTCGGCTTAACAAACATTGAAGTGAAGTTGGTTCTTCCGCAGCCGCACATAATAATTTCCGAACGCAGACGAATAAACATTTTCTGCCATTCATTTTCTATTATACGCTTTGAAGGCTCATCTATACCAACCGTAAACGAACGTATAAAAGCATCCTTGATGTAATCGGGATAGATTCTCCAGAATTTTATAACATTATCGTGGATACCTCTTACCGGACGATTTGAAGAATTTGTCGGATCATACACAAAAACTGCGTTCTGACCGTAATGCTTCAATTCGGAAGCTTCTGTAAGACAGACATCTCTCACGACCTTTTCGCCCTCCATAGGATCTCCTCTGAAAAGGAGTTTGAAAAGAACGACAGCGAGTGAATATTTATCGGTCTGGACATTTGGCTGTGCGATGCCTCTTACTATTTCGGGAGCCATATATCCCGGCTTACCGCCGATACCGAAGTTGCTGCCGTCAGGAGCGATATTATCGCAGTCGCAGACGAGAACAGCACCTGTATTTACATTAATAAAGAAGCCGCCGTCGTTAAGGTCCTGATAGCTCTTTCCGGCACGGTGAAGCTGTCGGAAAGCGTTTACAATATTTATCACAGCCGTTACCATTGCAGTAAGGCTTGTAAATCTTACATCTTTCTTAACTGCGTGACCTGTAAGCGGATCTATTTCCAGCTTATAAGTATTTAAAATGTCAACAAACGAATCAAATCCTTCCGGTTTAAGTTCCATTATATAACCGAACGTACCATCGGGAAGTTCTTTTGTAAGATATTTGGGCCAAAGAAATTTATTACTTGGCGGGCCGTCGTTGATATTGGTTTCAAGATTTTTACGAAAAGCCTTTGGGTTTTTCATTTTGTCGATATCGTACCATTTCAATGCCCATTTCATACCGTTGAATCTTACGAGATAAACAGTACCCTGACCACCGCTTCCGATAACGCTCAAAACCTGAGCCCGACCGCCGAATTCCATTTCAACTTCCTGACCTATTTCAAGCTCAACCATCTGATTTCATCCTTTCTATCGTTCTCAAACCTCAAGAGCAGAGCTTACGAGAACGGCATTTCTGCCCGTAGCAAGACAGTATTTATGTACATAACTATTTTCCAGACAATATATTGTAAGATTTGGGCAATAGGAGAAAGCGTTTTTATCAATAAATTTGATGCTTTCAGGGAGAAAGAGTTTTCTGAGCTTATCACAGCCCGAGAAAGCCTCCGCACCTATACTGCTTACGCTGTCAGGAATTTCAATAACCTCAAGGCTTGAACAGAAAGAGAACGTACTGTCCTCTATTTCGAGAACGCCTTTCGGAATTTTAACGACAGCAAGATTCTGACATTCGCTGAATGCACCCTGTTTGATAAGTTTGAGATTTTCAGGAAGCTCAAGACCTCTCAGACGCTTACAGGAAGAAAAAGCATATTCTCCGATTGCAAGGAGAGAGGAAGGGAGCTGAATAGTTCTCATTGAGCCGTACTTATCGAAGCAGAAGGCTTCGAGTTTAGTAAAGCCATCAGGAATGACAACGTTTGCACTAAGTCTGAATTTTCTTGCATTTTTTGGAGTGAACACGTTTGCGTTGATATCAACCGGACCTGATTTTTTAGTTGGCTGTTCATCCTCGCCCTCAGTCTCCGGAAGCATTTTCAGAGATGATTCATAAGGCCAGCCCAACATATAGGTAAAGCAGGCTAAAACAAATTCTGTTGCATTATCAGCAATGAAAAGGTCTCCGAGCATAAAGCCTTTTGCCTTCATAACGCCAAGCTCCCTGCTTTTTTCAGTCAGCATTATCCTCAGCACACCCATACGATACATATTTATAAGAAGTCTGCGTTCCTTATTATGATCGGGCACAAAGTCGCCGAGAAGACCGATAAACCTTTCGAGATCAGCAACTGCCCATGCACCGTATTCAACAACGATGGCTCTGAGTGCCTGCTGAAACTCCATGGTATTTTCAAAGCCTTCCACATTCTGTGGAACAGGAGCACCGCATTGAGGGCAGGAGACAAGTTCCTCACCGACAACCGCACCACACTTTTCACATTGCATTTTTACCCCTCCTGACATAAATTATTGCTGCATTGATAAACTTATATGTTTTAACATTGCTAAACGTATAATTGTCAACTATAAGTATATCACTTTTCTATGTTATTGTCAAGGAAAAACTAATAAAAAACATATAATTACTCTAAAAACTTTTCAGCCCCTTATTTTATATGGAAACTATATCTCATAAGCGGAAGTCTTGAAATTATTGGGTGTCAATTCATTATACAAAGAGTTTATATTTCCACGATAATAAATTTCTGTATACGTTATATAAAATATGCACATATTCACAATTAAATAATTGTCAGATATGTTCATGTTTAATTGATGATTTTCTGTTGAAATTTTATTTGATATGTGATAAAATATATATAAGGCAAGTTAGTTCATTCAAAATTTAAGCTTGATCATCGAAAATATTATTCTATCTTTTGCTTTAAGCCGTTAAACATTTTCCTGTGTTTTCGGTTCTTCGCCGCTATAATTCCGCAAACAGACCTGATATTTTTTCATGATAAGCTGCAAAAGACAAAAAACCAAACTACTCTGTATTTGTCTAAGGAGGTTGCAAGAAATATGAAAAAAATGAAAAGAAAAAAGTTTATCGCAAGAACTGCCGCCGCTTCATTGGCTATTTCCATGTTGGTTTCCTCAGTTTCATGCGGTAATTCAAAGTCAGAGAAGAATATGCGTATCGCCGTAATCGGCAAAATGAGCCTCGACTTCTGGGATCAGGTTCAGAATGGTGCAGAAGACGCAGGCGAGGAACTTGGATTTGATGTTATGTATGACTGCGGCGATAACGATAACGATTTCACACACCAAAGAGATTACATTGATAAGGCTATTGAAAACAAATGTTCCGCTATCATAATCGCTCCAAACAGCCCTACCGAACTGAACGATCAATTAAAGAAAGCACATGATGCAAATATCCACATTATCAATATCAACTCAAAAGCTGAATATGAAAATGTAGAAATGTTCATAGCTTCATCGGATATGGATGCAGGTAAGATAGCTGCCAGAGAAGCTGCCAAAAAGCTTAAGGAAGCGAAAAATTCCATATCAGGAATCGGCAAAATAGCTATTATAGGTCACTCAGCCGCTACAGCAGAGAACCGTATTGCCGGCTTCAAAGAAGAATTTGAAAACCAGCTTTCAAGCGAAATTGCTGTAAAGAGTCAGGTTCACGGCTCATACCCCCCATCTTCTTCCGGAGATGTCAGCAGCGATGAAAACAGTGATAAATCTACAGATGTCGTCAACGACGGAAGCAGCCTTAAAATAGATGATAACTATTTTGTTCAATCACCCCCCTGTTCAAGCTTAGCGGATGCACAGTCTGAGTTCATTGAAATTTTGCAAAAAAACAGTGACATCTCTGTTGTTTTTTCAACTAACACCAATACTACCCTTGCTGTCTGCCAGGAAATTGAAAAGCTGCTTAGCGACAGCCCACGTTCTGATAAAGAAAAAGATATCAAACTTAGTAAAGATCAGCTTAACAATCTTGTTGTTATAGGCTTTAACGCTGAAGAAAGTGAAACCGCATTCATCAAAAGCGGTATCCTTGACGGAACTGTTATGCAAAACCCTTACAACATGGGTTATATTGCTGTCAGATACGCAAAGAAGATTCTGGAAGACGAAAACGTTCCGGATTCACTTGATACAGGCGTTACATTTATCGACAACAACAACATAAACGATAATTACATTGATATGCTCCTGTACCACGATATTAACGCTATAAGCAGTGGTGCCGGATATGACAACGCTGATGAATCAGATGAATCAGAAAACGCAGAATAATTACGGAGGTATACATATATGGCTAAAAATAAAGAAAAGACCGTAAAGACCTCTAAATCTTATGTGTTTGCGGCTATCCTGCTTACTATCACTACATTTATCAACACAACTCTCGTTGCTGTTCTTTTCAGTCAGACAGTCCTTAATTCACAGAAATCAGCTTCTGCCATGACTACCATCAACAAAATAGATGAGGAACTCCTTAGTGTTAACACTGATATCCTCCTCCTCGTTTCCAGAACTAAAAGTTTCCCCGAAATGGAGAAAAACATTGAGTCAAAATTTGAAAATATTTCATTGACTGATAAAAATTTCAATTCTGCTGAAATTCTTTCAGAAACTGCAAACGGCAGATATCTCTATTCAATGAATATTTTTGAAGCTTACAAACAGCAATACAACAAGTTCAAAGAAATATGGAATGGCGAAGGTAAAACTGCAACTTTATCGCAATCTGAAATCAGTGAGCGTTACATCCAGGAACTTTACCCTGTACAGATCACAACCTGCGAAATGCTCGCTTCAACCATTGATATCGCAAGTGCTGATATCGCATCCAGCCAGGCTCAGGGTTCAAGAATCTTCATTCTGACAGAATTTATCATCGTATTGGTTTACTTTGTATCACTTGCCGCCGTTTTCCTCCTCTCCAAGTCAGCCAAGAAATCACAGGCCGTACTCGAAGAACGTGAGAAGAACCTCGCAGAGGTTGACGCAAAGCTCAAGAGTACTCGTCAGAAAGCCAGCGATCTCGCTCTTTCAAACCTCCTCACAGGTACAAAGAACCGTTACGCTCTCAGCCAGGATCTTACTCCAAGACTCGAATCAGAACGTTTCAACATCGCTGTTTTCGATATGGATAACTTCCGCAGTATCAACGATACTTACGGCTACGAATTTGGTGACGAATACCTCGCTTCTGTTGCTGAAAAACTTAAAGAACAGTTCAGTGGTATTGCAGAAATCTACTCAATTACAGGTAACGAATTCTGCTTCCTCTTTAATAAGGATGTTTCCGAAAATCAGGCTATGGCTCATGCACAGAGCATCCGTAACGTCATGGCAAGCCCTTACAACGTCATGAACCTTACTGTTCAGCTTACAGTTTCCGGTGCAGTTTATCATTACCTCCCCGGCGACTGTCTGAACGTAAACTCTCTCCTTGTCAAACTTGACACTACTATGAGAAACGTTAAGCTTAACGGTGGTAACATGATTACTTCAGTTGTAAACATCTAAAACTTAAAAATCAAACGCTTCCGATATTTTTCGGAAGCGTTTTTTGTCATAAAAGCTCAAAAAGTATTCGCTGTTAGGACACAATAAATATATATTGTGAAAAATGTACAATACATCTCTCATCTTTTGTACAAAAACTTATTTGACATATTGGTTTATAAATGGTAAAATATAATATATGCGTATATTGAGAGGTGATTACATGAAAAAGTATGCCGTATATAAATCAAAAACCGGCTACTACTACTACGACTTTATCGACACTGTCGAAGCACTTAACGGTACCGAATTTGAAGATATGGTAGATGCCGACAGCCTTCCTATCATACTTGACGGCAGAGGCGGATACTACCATTTCCGGAAAAATGACTATGCTTTTGATAGAATTATCGAAACCGATGCTATTCCTCCGCTTTCAATTGAAGAAATGTTTTTCAAAAATCACCCTGATTTTAAACTTGGCTGGATGTCACCCGAAGGCGATACCTATTCATGCAGCTACACCAACCATACAAAATGTGCCTCCATCCTCGCTGATAAGTTCTTTCCTAAATCTCGCTTTCCCGAAAGAACCCTTGAACGTGCAGGCTGGCTCAAAATAATTGACTCATGGGACGGTACAGAACGTACTCACGGTCAGTTCGTTCATTCAGACTTCGGTCTTATCACAAAAAAACAAGCCGATAAACTCTATGACCTTGGTCTGTATGACAATAAAGAAGTAAAAGAACTTATCGAAAAATGTGAAGGCAACTGGTAAAATCTGTATCAGTTTTAAGTAAAATTCGTATTTAACCATTAATTATTGTGCATTACATCTAAAAATCATAGTTTTTTTGTATAAATGTAGTATTGACTTTATTATTATAATAGTGTATAATTAATTATAAAACATTGTGCTGTTCTTTACAGCATTTTGCCAGAACAAAGGAGGATATGGAATTATGAACGAATTAAGATTTATCAAAACTGTTACTTTCGGCGGCTTCGACAAGGACGATGTTCTCAAACGTATTGAAGCCCTGATCTACCAGAATAACAACCTGAAAAATGAACTCCGTGACACAAAATACCTTCTTAATGCTTTGAGAAGCGGTACAAATGTCGAAAGAACCGCAGAAACAGTTCTTGAAGTTAACAGAGGCATCATTACTAAATTTCAGACTGCCAATGAAACCCTTTCAGATAAACTCGATCTCGCTATCGCCGAAAATGCCGCTTTTCAGCAGAAAATCGCTGAAATGCAGAGAGAAATCGACGACCTGAGCTATCAGCTGAAAAAAGCCGATAACATGATAACCGCCCTCCAGTCATCTTCAAAAGCCGAAGCTTTTAAAAATGTATTTGAAGACGTTCAGAAGGCTTCGGATATGCTCATTATGGACGCTAAAAATCAGTCTGCACAGATAATGCATGATGCTGAAAAAGTTGCAGACGAAACTATTGCTTCCGCTAATACTTCAGCTAAAAAAATTATTAGCGAAGCAAATGTTGATGCCGCAACAATAATTGCAGAAGCTGAAAAGAAAGCTGAGGAAATGACTCAGAATACTTTCAATACACGCTCTGCCCTAAATAAAAATGCCAATACTATTGCAAAGAATATCAATTCTTTGAAATTCATTATTGATAATTTAACCAAAACAAGCAAATCTGCACTCAGTCAATCGGATAAGCTCGTCAATGAAATGACCAACATACTTAAAAGCGAAGGCGTTTCTTTTGACGATACAGAAATCCCTATTGAGCCTTCTGTTCCCGAACCTATTGTTGCACCTGACGAACCCAAAGCCGCAGAAGAACCTGCAAAAGAAACTGTTCAGGAAGAAATCCAACCGGCAGAAAATGAAACCGAATCACCTTCTGAATCAGAAGAAAAAAATGATGAGGGAAAACCGACCGCTGATAATTCTGCTCAGGAAGAAGACAATCAATCAGTTAAAGCTGTCAGTGTAAAGCCTGTTCAGAATAACAGCTCACCTAAACAGAAAAAAGGCAAAATTGACCTTGCAGCTCTTGCTGCTCAGGCAAATGCCATTAATAAAAAGAAATAATCTTTATTTCTTTTCAATATATCGCACCTAACCTCACTATTTACTGTTAAGGCAGGGGTAAAATACAAATTTAAATTCACATGAAATTGTTCCAAGGAGAAAATACAACATGAATGAAATCATTATTGTAAAACCTGAAAAATGCGTTGGTTGTAACGCTTGCGTAAGAAGCTGTCCGGCTCCGGAAGCAAATATTACAAAACAGCTTGATGACGGAAAATTCATAACCTCCGTTAACCCCGATAAATGTCTCGCCTGCGGTGAATGTGTAGGTACCTGTAACCACGGTGCAAGAGATTACATTGACGATACGGAAGAATGTATGTCAAGAGTTATCAAGGAAAAGCTTATCGTACTTGTTGCTCCTGCAATAAAAACTGTCTTCCCTACAAGATGGAAGGGCATTCTTGAATGGTTCAGAAAGCAAGGCTGTACTATTTTTGACGTTTCATTCGGTGCAGACATCTGTACATGGGCTCACCTCAGAGGTGTAGAATCAAACAGAATAGGCAACGTAATAACTCAGCCGTGTGCTTCTATCGTCAATTATATCGAATTATACCAGCCAAAGCTTCTTCAGAACCTTTCTCCTATACACAGCCCTGCCGGCTGTGCCGCTACATATATCAGAAAGTACCTCAGAAGAACCAATCCTATCGTATTTCTTTCTCCTTGTATCGCTAAAAAATCCGAGTTTATAGAAACAGGTCTTATAGACTATAATGTTACATTCAAAAAACTCATGGAATATTTCGATAAAAACGGAATAAGTATTCCTATGGATTCAAGCGAAGATTATGAATATAAATTTGATGAGGTTCAGGGACAGCTTGGTTCAATCTATTCAAGACCGGGCGGTCTGAGAGATAACCTCCTCATGCATAATCCCGAACTTAACATCGTTACTTCCGAAGGTGTTCACAAGGTTTATCAGGACCTTGAAATGTACAGCAAAATGCCTGAATCCAAGCATCCAACCATCTATGACGTTCTTTCCTGTGAATTTGGCTGCAACTTAGGTCCGGGAACAGGCTCGTCAAGATCTCTTTTCGACGTTCTCACTTCAATGAAAAATATAGAAAATCAGGCTAAAGCTAAAAGAAAATCAACCGGTCTTATGGGACGTGGTGAAGACAAGCTTTTCAAAAGATTTGACGAAGACCTCCAGCTTGCTGACTTCCTCAGAACATACAAGCCTTCTATGCCAACTCCTATCCCAACCGATGCACAGCTTGAACCTATATTTGAAAAAATGGGCAAACATACACCGGAAGACAGAAAGTTCAACTGTCATGCCTGCGGATACAAGTCATGCCGTGATATGGCAATCGCTATTTTCCGTGGAATCAATACTCCTGCAAACTGTATAGTTCATGCAAAATCCGTTCTTATCGCAAAGCACTCTTTCCTTGCCAAAAAGAACGAACAGCTTGCTGAAATCACAGCACAGTGTCTTGAACTCTCAAATCAGCTTAAATCTGATATTGCAAAAATCACCAAGAATATGACAGCTATCGGCGAATCTACAGAGGCTACGGGCGACAGAGCATCTGTTGTTAAAGATCTTCTTGAAAATATCGTTGAATTCTGCCACCAGAATCCGTCTATGGACGAAGAAAGCGTCGGACAGCTCACAAATATTCTTGAAACTACCATCAGTGCATTCAGTGCCCTTGATGACAATGTTAATATCACAACTGAATGCTCAGTTATTATTAACAAATCAATCCTTGATATCACTGCACTTGTTGAGGAACTCAATAAAGAGCTTTTCAAAACCGAGGATTGCTGATATAATTAAAAATATAGAATTTGAACTTAATGTTAATGCTTATACGAGTATTAACATTAAGTTCTTTTTTATTTACTTAATTAAATTATGATGTTAAACTACGAATTTAATAGGCGATATTTGCTTAAATTATATATTTTTTGTTCACTTATTGTCATTTTAATTGTTTATCAATAATTTTATATGTCATAAAAATGATTCAAAACATCATTGACAAGCTTAAATTAATGTTATATAATGTAAGCAGCAAAAACGTTTCTGTATTTTTTAATTAAATTATTGGAGGATATTAAAATGAGGAATACTATTATGAAAAAGCGTATCGCCTCTCTTGCAGCAGCAGCCGTCGTTTCTGCTTCCTGCACACTTTCAGCTTCAGCAGTACCTTTCACCGCCGTTCTCCCATCCGCACAGTTCACCGCCTCTGCCGCTGAAAATTCAGTTAAATTCATCTCGGCAAACGGTTACGCCGAGGGTGCTTACGTTATGTGGTCATCTGTCAGCGGTGCTGGAGGATACAACGTCTACGCTGACGGCGTACAGCTCGATTCTATGCTCATCAGACAGTATTCGGGCTATATGAGGGCAGATGCAGTTGGTCTTACATCAGGAAGCCATACCCTGAAAGTTGTACCTGTTATAGGCGGCAGTGAGGATGCTTCAAAATCTGCCGAAATTACCGTCACTTCATACGCTAACGACAGGTCCGGCTTCGCATTTGTCAGCGGCAGTTCAAACGGTGCTTATAATTCAGACGGTACTCTCAAATCCGATGCTTTAGTTGTTTACGTCACAAACTCAAACAAAGACAGCGTTTCCGCAAAAATTGACGCAACAGGCAAAGGTGCGGAGAATGTTACAGGATTTCAGAATATCATCACCGCTTACAAAAAAGGCAAAGAGCCAAGGTCTCTTAATATCAGAATTATCGGCAATATCACCGATCCTTCCGTTCTGACCAAAGGTGATATCGTTGTCGATACAGTAACCGCAGGCTTGACTATTGAGGGTATCGGAAACGACGCAACCCTTAACGGTTTCGGTCTTGTGCTGAAAAACTGCTCAAACGTAGAAATACGAAACCTCGGATTTATGAACTGCAACAGCAGTGAGGGTGATAACTGCGGCTTACAGCAGAATAACAATCATATATGGGTACATAACTGCGATTTTTTCTACGGTGACGCAGGTTCGGATGCAGACCAGGCTAAGGGTGACGGTGCTCTGGATACCAAGACCTCTACCTTTATCACTCACTCCTACAACCACTTCTGGGACAGTGGAAAATGTAATTTACAGGGTATGAAATCTGAAACTGCCGAAAACTACATCACCTATCATCATAACTGGTATGACCACTCCGATTCCCGTCATCCAAGAATACGCACCTGTTCTGTTCACTGCTATAATAACTATTTCGACGGCAATTCAAAATATGGTATCGGCGTAACTATGGGTGCTTCCTGTTTTGCCGAAAACAACTATTTCCGCAACTGCAAATACCCAATGCTCATTTCCGAGCAAGGTTCAGACGTTGCAACAGGCGGTACTTTTTCGGGCGAAAGCGGCGGAATAATTAAGTCTTTCGGAAATATTATCACAGGCGGCAAGGCATTTGTACCGTATTCTGAAAACAATTCGGACTTCGATGCTTACGATGCTTCCTCCGCTGACGAAAAAATAGGTTCAGGCATAAAAGCAAAAAGCGGCAGTGCCGTTTACAATAATTTTGATACTTCAAGCATTATGTACAGCTATACTCCTGACAACGCTGACGACGTTCCTGCAATCGTATCAGCAAAGGCAGGACGTGTTGACGGCGGCGACTTCAAATGGACTTTTGATAATTCCGTTGACGACGAAAGCTATGATGTCAATTCGGCACTGAAATCAGCTCTTTCAAGCTATAAGAGCAGCGTTCAGTCCATTGGAAGCGGATTTAAAGAAGATTCATCGACCGCACCTGTAATAACCACAAAGCCGTCCCCTGCCGCTGTAACAACGACTGCAAAGCCATCCTCCCCAACTCCTACTCAAACTTCAATTGCTCCCGTACAACCGGTTTCAGGCGGATATAATCACAATTTCACCTCTGACGGCACATCAAGCAGTTTCTATTCCATAACCGGAAATCTGTCATCTTCAAAAGGCAGTGCAGAGTATAATGGACAGACTCTTACACAATGCCTAAAACTTGAAAGTTCTACTTCTGTTTCATTCACCGCCCCCTCATCAGGTAAGCTGACGCTTGTATTCGGCGATGCAGGCTCAACTGTCAAACTGGACGGCAATAAGCTGACAGCCGATTCAAACGGCATTCTGACCACAGATATCACCGCCGGTTCTCATACACTCACAAAAGCTGATACAGCCAACCTTTTCTATGTTTCTCTTTCAGGTTCGGGAACATCACAGAATGTCACAACTTCACCTGCCAAAACCACCTCACCTGCCGTTGTTTCCGAACCTTCCAAAACCACTTCTCCCCAAAGCACAGAAGTAACTCCGGGCGATATAAAAGTTGTCAGTGCAGGCGGCTGGAACGAAATGATGTACCTTGTTTTATCCGGTCTGAAGGACTCCGATGTTTCTGCCGTTTCATTCAGCGGCCCGACTTCTGGTTCTCTCACAGGCGAGGACTTTGAATATCTTGTACGAGATACCGAAAAAGGTCTGCGTGTAGATATTCTCGGTATTGAGGCAGGCTCTTACTCAATTTCACTTACCACAAGCAAGGGTACTGTCAAAAAGGACGGTATCACAGTTTCTGCACAAGACCGTTCAGGATATGCCCACTTCAACTACAGCGACGGTGTTGGTGCATACACTGACGGCGGTACAATAAAAGCAAACGCAAAAATACTTTACATTACCGATTCAAACAAAGATACTGTTACCGTAACTTCAAAAGACGGTACAACAGTCAAGGGCATAGGAAATATTCTCAATTCTGTCGGTCAGGATATCGGCGGCGGCAAAACTGCAAACGGCGGTACAAAGCCAAACAGCAACAGCGGTATTATCAAAAAGCTCGCTGAGGACGGCACTCCGCTTATTGTAAGAATTATTGGTAACGTTAAAGCACCAAGTGGTCTGACAGCATACGACAGTACCGATTTCGGCGGTTCAGTTGGTGACAACGGCTTTATGGCACGAATGAAATCAGGCAAAGACATCACCATTGAAGGCGTTGGCTCTGACGCTGTGATTGACGGCTGGGGCTTCCATTTCATGTGTGAGTCTGCTGCACCTACTTTCGGAAAAAGCTTTGAAGTACGCAATATTGCATTCCGAAACGTTCCTGAGGACTGCATAGGCATGGAAGGCGTTCAGGAGAAATCTTCACTTTCTGCTCCCGTTGAAAGATGCTGGATACACAACTGCGAATTTTATGTTCCGAAAATCTCAAATCCAGCCGAATCTGATAAGGCTGAGGGCGACGGTGCCTGCGATTTCAAGCGTGGACAGTACTTCACTAACAGCTACTGTTACTATGAAGGCTATCACAAAACCAATCTTGTCGGTGCTTCCGACGACAATATGCAGTATCACCTGACATATCATCACAATTACTGGAAAAACTGTGAATCAAGAGGCCCTCTTGCACGTCAGGCAAACATTCACATGTACAACAATATTTTTGAAAATCAGTCAAGCTACTGTATGAATCCGAGAGCAAATGCCTATATTTTCTCCGAATACAACGTTTTCACAAACTGCAAGAACCCTATGGAGATAAAATCAGGTGCAATCAAGAGTTTCAACGACGTAATGACAGGCTGTAAAGGAAGCATGGACGGAACTTCCGTTTCAAGCAAAACACAGAAGGTTTCTTCACAGAATAAATACGCAAATTTTGATACAGATTCTTCTCTTTGCTATATCCCGTCAGAAAGCTACCTTCTCCATACAGATACGGCTAAACTTGCCTCTGTTTTTGAATCAGACGGCGGCTGTATGGACGATAATTCCACAGCTTCAGGCGAAATTTCGGTTACTCCTTCATCACCTGCCCCTGTATCAACCACTACTGCTACTGCACCTGTTAAGCCATACCTTGCAGGTGACGCAAACAACGACGGTACAGTAGACCTTTCAGATGCAGTAACAATTATGCAGTCACTTGCAAATCCGTCAAGATATCAGATTCCAAACCCTGATAATGCAGATGTTTATCAAAAAGGTTCGGGTATAACAAATATGGATGCTCTTACCATTCAGAAATATCTGCTGAAGCTTATAGCCACACTTCCCGAAAACTGATATAATCCCCATGCCGCATTGTACGGCACATAACTCAAGTTTTCTTCAATCCAATTCATCCCGAAAAACTCCCACAGCACTATTTATCTGGTACTGTGGGAGTTTTTTTACAATATATAGAATTTATAAATTGCTTCCGCTTCCGCTTCGGCTAATTTCCGCAGATTATTCTTATCAAGAAGCCAGTTTACAGCATTCAGGTTAGTATGGAAGCTGTGCTCCATCATTATTCCCGGTGTACCAACTTCCGCCGCACCTCGCAGCATTCCGTAAAAATCGCCAAGTTCGCAGTCACGGTGAATTATTGTTCCGGATTGATATGTACGCATAGTCTCAGCGACGGTTTTCGCAAGAATAAGACCGATATCATCGCTTTTACCGTTTATTGTACAGAAAGCTTCAGGAGAATCGGTTTCACTGTTATCGCAGGCATTACTGTGGATACTCAAAAAAAGGTCACATCCGGCTGATTTTCTTCCTCTTTCCTCAACGTCAAGGTCCACATCCTTATCCTCACGGGTGGTAATGACAACCATTCCCCTCTTTTCAAGTTCTTCTTTCAGCATGAGGTGAAAATCCCAGTTGAAATCAGATTCCCAGTAATCGGGGTTTACGGGTGAATTGTTATACTTTGAATAGTGACCTGCATCAAGGCATATCTTCACAGGCTGATACACGCCGTTTTCATCAAAACGCATCTTTTCTCCGTTAACATCAGCCACACCTTTACGCATAACACCGTCATCGCCGAAATAGTAGCGTTTTTCGTCTATATTCTGCCAATTCTTCAGCATTCTCCCACTTTCTTCATCAAAAAAACGTGTTTCACCTTCAACCTCCTGAAACCCCTTGCACATTTCGCCGTTATCGTTAACGCAGTAACATTCTCCGCTTACATGAGCAAGTTCTAATCCTGTATCTCCGTATTCATTTGCAAAAATACGTTTATCCTCTATATTTACAGGAATATTCGGCTGAATAACACCGTTGTCATCAGCAAAATATGATTTTCCGTCAACCTCAAAAGAGCCGCATACAAATTTCCCGTCGTCACCTGCATAACAAAGTTCTGACTCGCCGTTTACAAACTCATTCTGAACCGCCGAACCACACTCACTGAACATATACCTGTCACCGTTTTCGTCAGTATACATTCCCTCAACTTTGTTTCCTTCGTCATCAGTGCAAAACGTTCTTCCGTCATAGTCAAACACACCTTTAACTACTTTGCCTGTTTCCCCATCAAAGTAAACACGTTCACCGTCAATGGTACGCCAGCCTGTTTTCATAGCACCGTTGCGTGAAAAGATGTATTTTTGTCCGTCAACCTCGCATACACCACGCAGAAACTCTCCTGAAGCGTCCGAGCAGTATATCCTGCCATAAGCATCTTTACTCCATGTGTAATCCCTATCCGCAGGCAATTCGGGCGTTTCATATCCGTCAGACAAAGCTGTCACAGTTAAATCTGTCATTTCAATCGGATTTTCGGTCAATGAATCATCAATGATTTCGCAGTCATCTTCAAGTGCAAAAGCACTGACAGAAGCTGCACAAACAGCACAAATCACTGCCGAAACAGCACAAACAAATGCTTTTTGTCCTCGTTTCATATAATAAACCTCCAATAATTCACCTTATTTCGGTGAAATAATACTATTAATTATAGCACAAAACAGCAGACAATGCAATATTTTTAATGTTTTTATAATGAACAAAAAAGCACTTCCGAAACGGAAATGCTTAATTCACACATAAGGACATCTAATACCCCACTATTTTTCATAAGGGGTTTTTAGAGGTACCCATAATATATTCACTCAACTTTTCTAAGCTTACTGCTTGAAGTAAGGAAACTATCGCTTTCCAGCACAGGGTTTGTGTATTCACGTTCAGCAGTAATAGAACCGTCCTCATTCGGGATAAGGTGAACATTTATAACATCAAAAAATACGCCGTGTTCAGAAAATGATGTAAGCATACCTTTGCTGAACGGACAGCATATCCAGCATTCTGAATCAAAGGTTGAAGGAATGCCTATCGGGTACATATCTTCAGAGAAGCCAAACAACGTTTGAATATCAATTGTGTCGCTTCCGTCTTCAAATGTAAATCCGATATCAATACCCTTCATATTGCCCCATTCGCCTGTAAATGGCTGAATTGCCTCGCCGTCGGGGTGGGCTTTTTCCAGAGTGTACGTTGAAGTTTTACCGAATCCGAAATCAACGAATACTGAAATTGAGTTATTATTATTTATTGCCATTGAAAACTTAATATCTTTATTATAGAGGTTAGCAACGTCCTCGTCATCTTCAGAAGACGCAAGAATGTAACTGACATTTTGCGGTGAACCTGAAAAACTTCCGATTGCAGAAGAAAAAATCTGAAAATCCTTTCCAAGAAGAAAAACTGTGAAACCTTCCTCGCCAAATTCATTATACTCAATATACATATCACGTCCTTCGGTATGCCAATATCCGATAAGAGGTGATTTTTCTCCAAAAAGCTCATCCATTGAATAAGTATTGAACTGACTTGGATTTTTTGCAGAAACGGTAGTGGTTTCGTCATCAGCTTCTGTTGCTGTAGTTCCATTAGTGGAGGCAGCAGTATTTGAAACTGTTGAAGCTGTATTTGTTTCAGATTCTGAATTTTCTGCCGCATTTATAGATGACGGGACTTTTTCCGAACTGCAAGAAACTGCTGCTGTCATGGAAGTCAAAGATACACAGACCAAAGACAAAGCCGATACTTTGCTGAAAACCGAAAATAAGCCTCGCTTATGCGAATTATTTAAAAATTTGTTTTCCATTTAGGAAACCTCCGTTTATCTGAATTACACACAGATATATTTTACCACGAAACAAAAAGATTTGCAATACCTCAGGCAAAATAAATAAAAAGAACCGCACCGAAAGCGGTACGGTTCTTGTAAGTACAAGTAAAATTACTTGATTTCGATTGTAGCACCAGCAGCTTCGAACTTTTCCTTGAGTTCGTTAGCCTCTGCCTCTGAAACGCCTTCCTTGATAGCCTTAGGAGCACCTTCAACTACTTCCTTAGCTTCCTTAAGACCAAGACCGAGAACTTCCTTAGCAACCTTGATAACAGCCATCTTAGCGTCACCGAATGAAGCAAGGATAACATCGAATTCTGTCTTAGCGTCAGCAGCAGCAGCAGCACCGCCTGCAGCAGGAGCAGCAGCGATAGCAGCTGTTACACCGAATTCCTCCTGGATAGCGTCAACGAGCTCTGAAAGTTCGAGAACTGAAAGAGTCTTGATATCTTCAACAAATTTTGTAATCTTCT
>JAZQND010000216.1:0-14134 GCA_045627145.1 Ruminococcus sp.
TCGCTCCTGCAAAAGTCACGGCGTGCTGTTCGGCAATACCGACATCAAAAAATCTTTCAGGAAAGCGATAATAGAAAAACTGCAAACCCGTTCCGTATTTCATAGCGGCAGTTATCGCACATATTCTTGCATCTTTTTCACCGATCTCAACGAGTTCCTTGCCAAAAACCGTAGAATAGCTGTCCTCTGCGGAGACCTCCGGATTTCCTGTAGCAATATCAAAACGTGAAATGCCGTGATATTCGCCCGGATTCTTCTCCGCCGGACCGTAACCTTTGCCTTTTGTTGTCTTAACGTGGATAAGAACAGGAGAATGGTAATGCTTGGCTGTATGTATGACCTCATCAAGTTCAGAAAGACTGTGACCGTTAACAGGGCCGAGGTAAACAAATCCCATATCCTCAAACATTGTACTCTGCTCAAGAATGTTTGACTTGACCGAATCCTTTACGTTTTTTATGCCCTTCTGGACGCTGTTGCCTACAAAAGGAATCTTTTCAAGTCCCTTTTTAACAGCAATCTTGGTATTATAGTATTTTTCAGTATTTCTTAATGAAGTCAGATATTTTGACAAAGCACCGACACTCTTGGATATTGACATATTATTATCGTTGAGGATAACAATGAGGTTTCTGTCATGTTCCTTTCCACAGTTATTCATAGCCTCATAGAACATTCCGCCTGTCATTGCACCGTCACCTATGACCGCAACAGCATAGTTATCCCTGCCCTGAATCCTCATAGCTTCGGCGATACCGCAGGCTACCGACACAGATGTGCTGCTGTGACCGCTGATAAAAGTATCATGTTCCGATTCATCGGGCTTTGGAAAACCTGAAATTCCGTTTTCCTGACGCAGAGTACGAAAATTTTCAAGTCTGCCCGTCAGTATCTTATGGGTATAGGACTGGTGCCCGACATCCCAGACAATTTTATCATTTGGAGAATCAAAATTGCGGTGGAGAGCAACCGTAAGCTCTACAGCACCGAGATTTGAAGCAAGATGACCGCCGTTTTTAGAAACGGTGGATATCAGAATCTGTCTGATTTCCTTACAAAGCATACCGCACTGCTGAACTGAAAGATTTTTCAGATCTTTCGGCAGATCAAGTTCAGCAAGCGAAACTTTTTCGGTTTTATTTGTATTTTCCTTCATTTCATGCAAAGCGGCATTACGACAGAACGGCAAGATCTGTCAGAAACCGCAGCTCCTTTTTTTAGTTTTTCCTTTTCAGAAGCATTTCTGTCAGTTCTTTCAGGAACTGAGCTCCGCCGATTTTTTCAAGACAGCCAAGTGCAGAATCTGTAATTTCATTGGCTTTTTTCTGTGCCTTTTCAACACCAAAGAGTGTAACAAAAGTAGTTTTGTTTTCTTCTGCATCACTTCCGACAGGCTTGCCCAGTTCTTCGGTAGTGCTTGTAACATCAAGGATATCGTCAACTATCTGAAATGCAAGACCGAGCTTGAATCCGTAATCTGCGGCATTTTCCAGAACCTCGCTGTCGTCCGCACCTGCACAGATACAGCCCATCATACATGAAACAGCGATAAGCTCACCTGTTTTCCGGCGGTACATATTGCGGAGTTCGGCTTCGGAAACATCGGTTCTTACTTCGTTTTCCATATCTATTACCTGTCCGCCTATCATTCCATCTCTTCCAACTGCTTTTGCAAGGCAGGAAATAATCTTCACCTTCTGAACATTGGAAAGAACGGTATCATCCGCAATTACTTCAAATGGCAGAACCGACAGTGCATCTCCTGCAAGAACAGCCATAGCCTCACCAAAAGCCTTATGGCATGAAGGCTTTCCACGGCGGAAGTCATCATCGTCCATTGCAGGAAGGTCATCGTGAATAAGCGAAAAAGTATGGATCATTTCAATTGCGGCGGCAGGTGCAGCTGCATTGCGAAAATCTCCGCCGAGAGCCTCACAGAAGGCATAAACGAGAACAGGTCTGATACGTTTTCCGCCAGCCTCAAGAGAATAGTTCATAGCGTCAAAGAGATTTTTCTGAGTCTTTGACTCATCCGAACATACATTATACTTTTTCAGATTTTTTTCCGTAAATTCAATATATTCCGCAAGCTTTTCCTTAAAGTTACTCATAATCAGTTATTCAGCGGCTCAGAGCCGTCGTCCTCCGTAATTTTAAGCTGAGCCTCGTCAAGCTGTTTTCTGCAAACCGCAGACACCTTTACGCCCTCGCCGTAAAGTTCAACAGCCTTATCAAGCGGAATATCGCCTTTTTCGAGTTCCGCAACGATTTTTCCGAGTTTCAGCATATTTTCCTCAAAAGAGATTTTTTCATTCATATTATCACCGTCAGTACACTTTTTTTATTACAGCGTCTGCCTTTCCTTCACCGAATTTTATTGTTATCTCATCACCTTCGGCAAGCTTTTCAGAACTTCCGAGAAGCTTATTTTCGTGGTAGACAAGGGAATATCCCCTTGAAAGAACTTTCAGCGGACTAAGACTTTCAAGCTTTGCAATTTTCTGTGAAAGCTGAGAAGAAAGCTTTTCCGTATAGCGTTCAAATGCGGCTGAACTGCGTTTTTCAAGATTTTCAAGACGCTCGGCAGAAAGTTTCAGACGATTTTCTGGTGACTGTGAAGCAAGACGTGCATTCAGTGCAATAAACCTGTCAGAAGCTCTGTCCAGAGCCGCAAAAGCACTTTTTTCAGCACGCTGTTCAAGGGAATCTATCCTGTCATAAAAACTGCCGATATCCGGAGCAGAAAGCTCCGCCGCCGCAGAAGGTGTTGGGGCTCTGAGGTCAGCCGCAAGGTCTGTTATGGAGAAATCAGTTTCATGTCCTACAGCCGAAATCACCGGCACTTTGCAGTTATAGACCGCATAAGCCACAGTTTCGGTATTGAAGGCACTGAGGTCTTCTGACGAACCTCCGCCTCTGCCGACTATGATAACGTCACATCCTGCCTGTTCGGCACGAAAAATTCCACGGGCAATTGATTCTGCCGCACCGTCCCCCTGAACCTGTGCATTTACCGCATAGACCTCTCCAATCGGATAGCGGCGTGACAAAACATTGATTATATCACGGACTGCCGCACCTTTCAGAGATGTTACAGCACCGATTTTTTTCGGCATAGGCGGTAGCGGACGTTTATGTGCAGTATCGAAAATTCCTGCCTTTGCAAGCTTATTTTTAAGCTGTTCAAGAGCCTTGCTTGCCGAACCTGCCCCCTCCGCAATAATATCGCTGACGTAAAGCTGATAAAGTCCATCACGCTCAAAAACGTTCACGCTTCCCATGCAAACTACGGACATACCGTCCTCCGGCATGAATTTCAGGCGTGAAGCCGCCGAAGCGAACATTACAGCTTTTATGGAGCTTTCGAAATCTTTAAGAGTGAAATAGAAATGACCGCTTCTTGTGTAGTGGACAAAATCAGAAATTTCGCCCTTTATCATCACACGCTGAAGATTTCTGTCACCTTTCAGAACCGAAGCTATGTATTTATTGATTTGTGTTACTGTTATTACAGGCATTTTTTACTCTCCAAAGATTTCAGCCAACCAAAAATCGCCACTCCTGCCGCATTATCGCATGAAAATTCAGGTTCGGCAAAATCTGCATAATTGAAACGTGAGGTGATTTTTTTACGGATAATTACATCCGACATAACGCCGCCCGCAAAAACCAACGGAAGCTCACCGTATTTCTCTACAGCACATTCTGCCATAGCAACAATGGTCTCCGCAATGAAATCAAGACAAAATGCCGCAATATTTTCGGGTTTTTCGCCGTTTTTCAGCATTGTTCCGCATTTGTTCTCAACACCTGAAAGACAGCAGTTTCCGTTTTTGAGTACAGGCTTCACCTTCATTTTTTTATCTGCACAGCCTGCAAGTTTTTCAAGTTCGATACCGCAGGGAAATTTCAATCCAAGCATAAGCCCCACACGGTCAACAGCCTGTCCTGCCTTGAGATCAAGAGAAGTTCCGACTTCTGTTATGCGGATAATCTGTTCGTTATCTGGTTCACATAGCAGACAGTCAGTAGTGCCTCCGCTGACATGGAAGGCTATAAATCGCTGTTTGACAAGTTCAAGCCTGTCCGCAGAAAAAAGTGCGGCAAGGATATGACCGACCTGATGTGAAGTTCGGAAAAGCGGAATGCCGTTCATTGCAGAAACAGAACGTCCAAGACCTTCTCCGCACAGGAAACACGGCATATACGAACCTTCTGTATTTCTTGGACGAACAGATGCGGAAACGGCTGAAAATTCACTTTTTTCATATTCAGAAAAAAGTATTTCCATCATTTCAGGAAGCTGTCTTGTGTGATGAAAAACGGCATCGCTCTGACGCAGACCAAGTTCCCCATCCTTTACGGGAAGGAGTTTTTTTGCCTGACGGACGGTATTGTTATCGCTGTTATAGACAGCCGCAGACGTTGTGTAGTTGCTGGTATCAATACCGAGAAATTCAGACATTTTCTTCAGGCTCTTTTCTCTTGTTGTCTCTTGAAAAAGCACCAAGAACACCGTTGATGAAGGAAGTATCCTCTTTATAGGTATAAGTCATGGAAAGTGCGATAGCCTCACTTATAGCCGCATTGACCGGTGTATTATCATCATAGAGCGATTCATAAAGTGCTAATCTGAGTATTGCCAGATTCAGCTTTGATATTCTTGCAACACTTCTTGATTTGCTGTATCCGGAAATAATATTGTCGAGTTCTTCAGCGTGTGCAATAGTCCCCTCAACAAGTTTTTTCACCTCATCATTAACTATTATTTCGTCTATTTCCTCAGCAATATCATATAGTTCCTGTATATCGTCGTCACGCAGAAGCTGTTCAAAAATCAGCTTAAACGCACTGTCTCTGATTTCACGTCTTGACATTTTCTCTCTCCTTTACTTTTTAATCAAATGCAACTCCGCCGACTGTTACATTAACTCTTGCGACGGTAACACCTGTCATATTCTGAACATTTTCCTTTACAGCGTCCTGAACATCTTCAGCTACACTGACTGCTTTTTCACTGCTTTTTACAACAATACTGATATCTATAGCGGCAACATCGCCCATGAATCTGACTTTTATTGGGCCATTGCCTTTCAGTTTGCTCATCTTGCCAATCTCACCGTTCAGTCTTGCAACACCTTTTACATCAAGTGCAGCGAGTTTAGCTATTGAAATTATAACATCATCAGCAATTTTAAGTCTGCCTGCGGCAGTTTTTTTGATTTCATCAGCTTCCATGATTTTTACCTCCGTTTGGTATACAGCTCTCCGGACACTTTCGGATACGGAAAGCTTTGTACAGCCTTGTAATATGAAATAGCGTTCAGGCAATACCGCAAAAGTCTGTATTGTACTGCCTTAACTATGGTATTCATATAGAAATCCCGGAAAGCACCGCACAAAGATTGTGCGGTGTATCCCTTGTGCCTTTATTGAGACAACCGCTTCTGAAAAATGGTTTGCCCCGATAAAGAGCAGAACTTCTTTATAAGTACCGCCGTTATAATGTGCCTTCTTATATTATACCAGAAAATTTTCGATTGTACAACTACTTTACCTCAAAAATTCTTATATTTTCTGCTAAAACTTCTGATTCGCCAAGAATTATATCTTTTATAGAGGCTGCCTGAGCCTTATCAAGCCCTTCTGTCTTGACAACAACTTTAGCAGTTTCGCCGTCAAGATAGGCAACGCAGTCCTGAAATCCCTGAGCTTTGATGAGGGATTCTATAGTTCCCTCCGATTCAATAAGCTTTGAAACCTCCACAGCATCAAGTGCATTTACAACCATTTCGTCCTCTGTAACGTCGCCGCCGCCGATAATTGACTGCAATGTCTGAATCGCTTCGTCACGGTTATTCATTTTGTCAAGGCGAGCCTGTGCGAAATAGTCGCTTCCGCTGTTCTGAGGTTCTGCATTGACAAATTCCGTTTCGCCATAGCTGATATCTTCGTCAGTTTCAGATAGCGAAACAGGTTCTATGCTGCCTTCCTGATTTGGTGCTGTACTGTAATTTATGTAGACCGCAACGGCAAGCATAAGTGTAAGACAGGTCATGATGATTTGTTTTTTTCCGATAATAACAGATGGTTTCTTCATAATTTAACTCCTTTAACCAAGTTTTGTGACATATATCCTGTTTGTCTGAATATTCAGTGCGGCAGAAGCAGCTTTGTAGATGCGTTCCTGAACTACAGGGCTGTCACATCCCTCACAGGCAATGACTGCTCCGCTTATTTCAGGAATCTCAACCGTTTCCACCAATGCTTTTTTCTCATTTCCGTTTCCGATTATCACATATTTCTTCTCCTCCTCTGTTCTGCTTTCAGCTTTTGAAAGACGATTTTCTGCGGCATAAACGTACCTTTCGCCGCTGCTTACCGTAAGGTATACACTTACCTCGCCTGCCCCGTCTATTTTTTCAAGAAAAGATTCAAGACGTTTTTCGGTTTTGATTTGATATTCAGCTGATAAATTGCTGATATCCGCTTTATTTCCGCCTTCGCTTTTCTTTCTTTCGGGCAGCAACGAGGAAAGCATTATCAGAAGCAATCCTGCAGCACCGCAGACAGTTACTATTTTTGTCATATTCTGACTGTTTGCCAATTTTCTGAGTTTTTCAGTTATAAGCATTCAAAACCTCCGTTTCCGAACCCAGACTGTTTCTGATAATTTCCTCCGCCTTTTCAAAATTGTCCGCACTGACCTTGACCTTACTAATTAATATGCTGCCGTCCTCAGGAATATTAACCTCTGTTTCTATTTTTTCACATTCTATCCCGCACGCAGTTATCTGTTCCCAAAGTACATCAGAAATATTTTTTTCGGTCTGCCTTTTCAGTTCGCTTTCATATTCGTAAGCTGTATCCTCCGAAACAGCATATTCATATTCCTGAAACTGAGGAAGTTCAAATGATAAACCACCTTTCAGGAACGGTGCAGCAAGAACCATAAGAAGAAGCATTTTGAGCAGAGTATCTGTCTGTTTTGAAAGTACAGTTCCGGCGGCAAAGTAAGAAACGGCACTGATACCCGCTGACAATATACACACAGAACGTACTGTTTCACTGAATCTTTCCATATTTTCTCCTAATTCACGCAGTTCATAAGTATTCCCGTACAAAGAATAAACATAACAGAATAGCATATAAGCAAACTCTGGGATATGGCAAGTCCGCTGTCGAAAGTTTTCAGAAGCTTCTTTACAGGCTCAACAGAAAACAGCTCCGCTGCCGCAGTTCCAATGTTCATCACCAGCCTGTATACAACAATTTCAAGTATCGGCGGAAGCATTATCACAGCAATTGCCAGAACTCCGCCTGCCCCCACTGTACAACGAATAACGTCAAAGCTTCCCCTTACTGTAGAATATGCATCTGTCACCGCACTTCCGACTATAGGCACAAATCCCGATATAACAAACTTTGCGGTTTTTGAAACGGCACTGTCCGCCTTTCCGCCAAGTGTACATTTCAGTGCCACAAACCCGGTAAAAAGAGTTATCGAAACTGTAAGCCCCCATATCACTGCTTTTTTCAGCAGTTCAACAATTTTATCAAGAGAAGCATTTGCAAATACACTTCCTGAAACTGCAAGTGCAGATACGGCACTTATCACAGGCATAAAACAACACTCTGTCAGCTTTACGAGCAGTTCAGAAGCTCCAAGAATCATGATATCATAAGAGCCTGCCGCAGTAATTCCGCCTGATGCGACGGTTATGCCCGCAAGCAGCGGAACAAAAACCAGAATAAACGAGCCTGTCCTTGAAACAGCCTGAAATGCCGAATCATAGACGTTAAGCAGTCTTGGTGCTATTACTGTTACAGCAGTTATGACACAGACCATACTGAATATTCCGGATTGATTTTCTCCGGCAATTCCGTTAACATTAGACTGCACAGCCGCTGTTATAACAACGACCATAACTACCAGACAGAGCATTTTAAAAGGTGCGGAAACCCTTTCTGAAAGTGAGCTTTTCAGGAAATTGATGATATCTTCAATGTCAAGCCCACTGATATCGTCATAGTGCAGAGCAACATCATTATCGTCCATAATATCGTCAATACAGCCGTAAATCTCATCAAAACAACCGTCTGCTTCCTCCGCATAAGCTGTTGGCGGCTGTACAAAAAGCATGAGCAATATAGTTACAGTTATTATATTAAAGAATTTAATCATATATATCCTGCCTTTTCTACAAATAACTGCAAAGCAGTTCTGTCAAATTTTTCATAAGCGGCAGACTTATAAAAGTCAAAGCTCCCCTTCCCCAGAGTTCCGCCGCAGAGGCAAGTGCTGATTCTCCGCTGTCTCGGCAGATTTCTGCGGTAATTCTCGTAAGTATGCACACTGCCGCCGCTTTGAATATTAATGATGTACAGCTTCCGTCAAGTCCTGCACTGTAGAAAATATCCTCAATATCAGTCAGCATCGGAAGAAAATAGTTTAGTGCGGCAATGATGACTGTTACGCTTGAACCTATCAGAAGCAGCAGAGATTGTTCAGAGCAATATTGTTTCAAAAGTACCCCAAGAACTGCCGAACATATACAAAATACCGAAACAGCAAAACAATTCTCTACCATAATCCGAACACCGTTTTGACTTTCTCAAAAAGTCCGCCTATTTCGTCAACAATAACTATAAGTACAACTATCAGTCCGGCAAGAGTAGTCATCATCGCCTGTTCCTCACGTTCAGCACGTTTCAGCACAAGATTCAGAACTGCAACAATTATTCCTGTTCCCGCAATTTTAAAAATCAGATTTATGTCCACTCCTACACCTGCCTATCAAATAAAAATTATACCTGTCATAAGTCCGAAAAGCATCCCGACTGTTCTGTAAACCCGACCATGTTTCATGTAATTTTCGTATCTTGCCTTCCTTAATTCTCCAATTTCAGCTTCTGAAGCCGCAATAAGCTGTAATTGTCCCTCAATATCCGTTGTGCCAAGCCCACACCCAAACCTTATCAGCAAATCACGTTCTTCCCCTTCCGGCACAGTCTTTTCAATTGCTTCCCTCCAGCAACAGTGGAAATCCATACATGATTCAATGTCAATATTTTTAAGGAAAATCAGGTCTACACATTCTTCACGCAAAATTCGTACTATTTCCAAAACTTCATAGTTATTAAATCTTACCATAATTGCTGTTTTCCTGAACATTGCTGCCGCTTCATCGCAGAATCGAACCTTGTTTTTCAGCTTTTCAGACTGTGAAATTCCCCAGAGTCCGCCTGAAAGAATAAGCATTATTGCACCCAAACTTTTAACAAACATTTTCTATACTCCTGATTTCCATAATCTCTGACGGACTTTCTGATCCTTTCAGCATTACTGCACATTCAAATGCACCTGCCTCAATCAAAGATATCATAATTTTACGCTTCAACAGTTCCTGAAATGATGAAGAATGAATGGTTGCGGCAAACTTTACTCCGCTTCCAACTCCCGAAACAATCGCTTCAACATCTCTTTCGTCTGCAATTTCGTCACAGAAAATATACTTCGGAGACAGCGTTTTCACAGCACTTATTATACTTTCATGTCTGTTTCGGCAGCCTATAACATCAGTCAGAAGTCCGATATCATTTGTCGGTTGACCGACGTTTAAAGCTGATATTTCGTTTCTTTCGTCTATCAGTGTACATTTGAACCTGTTTCCGTATAGACGGCATATATCTCTGAGCAAAGTTGTTTTTCCTGAGTTCACACCACCACAGATAATCACGCTTTTACCAAAGGTTTGTTCATAAACTTTCGTTCCGCATCCTTTTACTTCACGGGCTATACGGAAATTCAGTGACGAATACGACTGCAAAATATGTGAAATTCCCTGAGAATATGTTCCGCTTACTCCAACTCGCACACCGTTTTCTATTACGAAGTATCCGTCTGAAAGTTCACGTTCATGACTGTGAAGTGAAGAATGGCAGAGAGAGTTTATTATCGTTTTTAACTGCAAATGAGATATTTTCACACAGCTATTGTTATATAAATTACTAAGAATACCGTCTGCTTTAAGAAATTTCACACTATCAGGGAAAACGAAAGCAATTCCACGTCCATTATATAGTCTGACTTCGGATAGTCTTGTAATTTCTGATGAATGCACTTTTGCCATTGAAGATTTAATATTATCAGGCATATATGAAACGATAGTTTGATAACTTGTACTGCTTGTCATTTTCTCACCTCCTTTGCTAAATTCTATTCAGGACTATTTGTTAATATTACAAAAAAAGACGCAGTAGCGTCTTGAAATGAAAAAAACAGCACACCGAAGTGTGCTGTAAATATCCGATTATTCCTTTACACCACCAAGAGCAACACCAGCGATGATGAATCTTGAAAGGAGAACGTAAATAATTACGATAGGAAGGATAGAAAGAGCAATTGCAAGGTAAATTGCACCGTAATCTGTAAACTTATCAGAAGCCTGAACAGCAGAAATCATCATAGGAAGAGTCTTTTGCTTGAATCTTGAACTAATAAGAATCATATTAGGTGTATAGAAGTTGTTCCAGCTTGCGATAAAAGCAAAGATTGCCTGAACAGCAATAGCCGGCTTCATCATAGGAATTGCAATTGAAACGAAAGTTCTGAACTCATTACATCCGTCAATACGAGCAGCCTCAACAATGTCAAGCGGGAATGAAGACTTCATGTAAGAACGCATGAAGTAAACAACCGCAGGAGCTGCAATTGAAGGAATGATAAGAGGAAAATATGTATCAGTTAAATTGAGCTTGAGCATAAATGCTACGAAACCAGCTGAAGTAACCTGAACAGGAACCATCATAACAAGAAGAATAACTGTATAAGAAATTTCCTTGAGCTTGAAATCGTAAACATGAATACCGTAAGCTGTCATAGCTGAAAAGAAAACGGTAAATATTGTTGAAAAACCGGTAATAATAAAGCTGTTTTTATAACCTATCAAAACATTATAAACAGTGTTATAGTTAACATCTTTAAAAAGCTTATCAATATTCTTACCTAAATTTCCTCCCGGGAAGAAAGTAACACCATTAGCAATAGCAGATGATTCACGGGTTGCATTAACAATAAGAATATAAATCGGTAAAAGACATATTATTGTAAGAATAATAAACCATACTGTAAGGATAACAGATTTAATCTTTAACTTTTGTGTATAGTTATCTTTTACATCACCATAAGTTGACTGATTAATACTCATCTCTTATATCCCCCTAAACTGCTTATTAACAGAAACATTCTGTTTTTGATTTTTCTTCAGCTGCTTCTTACGAGCGATCTCGTCCTTATCACGGGTGAGATAGAACGCAATACAGCCAAGAAAAAGGGTGATAAAGAAGAGTATTACAGATGCAGCACCTGCATAACCCATCTTTGGATCGGTCTTGTCATGGAAATACTCATAAATGTAAACCGCAACAGTTTTCAGACTCATGCTGACTTTTCTCGCATCTTTATGATAGAGATACGGAATATCGAACATCTGAAGACCACCAATCATGGAAGTTACGAGAGTGTAAGCCATGATTGGGCTGAGAAGCGGAAGAGTGATCTTTCTGAAAACCTGTCCTGCAGTAGCACCGTCGATGCTTGCAGCTTCAAAGAGTGAAGGGTTGATACCCTGAATACCTGACATGAGCATAATCATTGTATTACCGAACCACATCCACGTCTGAATAAACATAACTACGCCTCGGGACTGGAATTCACCCGTGATAAACTTAACGGTTTCATATTTTTCCGATGCGGGATCTTGTGCGACAAGACCTATTTTATTAAGAATAAGGTTAATAGCTCCAGGACCGTTTTCAGCTTCACCACAAAGCTGAAGGAAAAGAACGGCTACAGAAGCAGCTGTAATTATGTTTGGCAGATACATAACAATCTTAAAGAAGCCCTTGCCCGGAATTTTGAGGTTTGCCTCTGTGAACCAAACAGCAAGAGAAAGAGAGAGTGCAATCTGCGGAATGAAGTTTCCAACCCAAAGAATAAGAGTATTCTTAAAGGAAATCAAGAAATTTTTGTGAACGTTTCTTTCGGAACGTCCGCCCTTACCAAAAAGGATTACTTCAAAGTTATGGAAACCTACATAATCACTTGTTGCATTATCCTGAAAAGAAAGGATAAAAGTATTAATCAAAGGCCATAACTGGAAAAAGAAATAAACAAGAAAAAACGGCAGAATGAAAATATAGCCATATTTAGCATAGCTGATAGATTTAATTCGCCTCTGTGCAGCTGATGCCATCACATAACCTCCCAATTTTAACAATAACTATATATGCACCTACGGAATACATAAGTATTCCGTAGGCAGCAATATAACATTCTGAATCAGATTAAGCTTAAATTAGTCAATATCAATAGATGTGATGTGCTCAGATACGAGGTCCTTGAATGCTTCAACTGTTGTATCCCAGTCAGAACCATTATCAAGGTATTCATTTCTTACAGCATCAATGAAGTCTGCCTTGATAGTTGCATCAAATTCTGTGATAAGACCATTGAAGTTGATGCCCTTAGCATTCTCAGCGAGTTCAGCATAGAAGTTCTGACCACCGAGGTTGTTTGTGAT
Source organism: Ruminococcus sp. (assembly GCA_045627145.1). Taxonomy (GTDB): domain Bacteria; phylum Bacillota; class Clostridia; order Oscillospirales; family Ruminococcaceae; genus Ruminococcus. Next base: position 12,585 of record JAZQND010000216.1, read on the forward strand.
CTTCTCGTTGAATACTGTGTTTGAAGAAATGAGGTCGTCCATAACCTTGCTGTTGTTTACAAATTCAGGCTTAGCTGTAGCGTAAGCTGAAAGCTGTGATTCGTCAGATGTAGCAGAAAGGATGAAGTCACGAGCTTCTTCACCGTTATCAGTAGCAGGATTTACAACCATCCATGTACCGCCCCAGAAGAATGGCTGAGGTCCTTCACAAACTGCCCACTTGCCGTATGCTGAGCCTTCTTCTCCTCCTGCAGCATCGAGGAAGAATCCGCCGAAGCCCCATGTAGAAACGAAGTAACCCATACATGTATCGTTTGTACCAGCAGCTGTCCATTCGTCTGTCCACTGGTTGTTCTTTGTGATACCGTTGCAATCCCAGAGATCCTTAGCTGTCTTAGCAAAGTCTTCACAGAATGCATCTATGTTGAGCTTGTTGTCAACAACCCAAGGAGTTGTTCTGCCGCAAGCATAAGCCTGCCAGAGACCACCGAGAGTATCAGCGAGAGCTGTCTTACCGCTTGACTTTTCGTTTACAGTCTTAGCAGCTTCAACGAACTTGCTCCAGTCACCGATCTTTTCCTGCATTTCTTCAGGTGACTTAACGCCGAGGTATTCTTCAGCGAGGTCAGCTCTGTAACCGAAACCACCTGCAGCACACTGCCATGAGATACCCTTACGAACGCCGTCTGTTGTCTTGCCGATATCATCAGTAAAACTGAAGATATTTGAGAAATCGCTGTCGCCAAGACCGAGCTTGTCGAGAGCAAGAGTCTTATCATCGTCGCCGATGTACTTGAGAGCCCAGTCTGCTTCACAGAAGTAAACGTCGAGGTCAGAACCTGACTCGAAGAGCTGGTCAAACTTTTCTGAAGCTTCGCTGCCGCCTACACCGAAGTTGATGAAGTCGATGCCTTCAACCTTGCCGTTTGCGAGGTCATCAGCGATTGTATCGAAGCTGATACCCTTCCACTGAGCGATGAGGTAAGGTACGTCATCAGCGTTCCAAGCAGCAACTGTGAATGTATCGCCGCCAACACCTACTGAAGGATCGAGAGCGCCTGTAGACTCTGTCTCTGCACCAGCATCCTCTGTAGCTTCTTCTGTTGCGCCTTCTTCAGTTGCTTCCTCTGTTGCTTCCTCAGAAGCAGCAGTTGTTGTTTCTGTTGAATCAGATTTCTTTTCATCTGTTTCATCACCACAGCTTGCGAAAGCAGTTGCTGCCATAGCAAGTGTAGCTACTAATGCTAAAGTTCTCTTAAGTGTGTTCATTAGATTTTTCCTCCTTAAATATCTATATTATACCTCTTTCGAGGATAATATTCAAAAAATAAACAATTATTTCGGAACAGCAGGACAGAAGGGCTTTATTCAGCCGGGTGAATGTACTCTCCTGGTGGTTTGAACTTCACCCTTTTGTCTGCTGCTTTTCGGCTGCTATTTGGCAGCAGCCAATAAAACATAGACCTTACGTCCTTTTGTTTCTTTACAAAGACAATGGATTCATTCCGGGTTACCCAAATATGAAGCCTCCGCACAAAGTTTCGGCGGTC
>JAZQND010000217.1:0-6146 GCA_045627145.1 Ruminococcus sp.
GGTATCTTTATAACACAATAGAATTTGCACTCAGATTTGTTACTGTTCCCGGCAACAGCATTGAAGAATTTTCAAAAATGATATCAAATAAAGTTGCGGGTAAATATGAACTTAATCTGAAGAATACAGTTTATCTGCAGCATATACTGCATGAGAATGCAGAAAGTCTTGATATACTGGCGGAGAAGATAATAAATAAACTAATTGAACATGAAGAAAAAACATTTACATACTATCCTAAAATCAATAAATGGATGGATGCGGTTATGGTATTTGAATCAGAAGCAAAAACAATAGAATTTAAAAGTGTATCGCTGTCGACTGATGGCGAGAGTATACACAGGATGAAAGAAATAGGACTGCATAAAATGTGTGGGGAATAAGATATGTGCTCAACCGACAATTTCGGTTGGGCATTTTTTTTGCGAAAAATCTCTGCAAAATGCATCGTATAAAAGGAAAAATAAAAATGGTAAAATATAACCAGTGGAATAGCAATCCATAAATAATCAGATAAGGAGGAAAAAGAAATGTTGATATCATAGTTTGTATTTAGTAAAAAGATAACATGGTATATAATCAGAAACCAGCATATATAGGAACGAAAATTTTTGTAAAAAATCTCTGCAAAATGCATCGTAAAAAAATAAGTTAAGAAATGATAAAATAAATACAGTGAATTTCAAAGTTCACTACGAAACAGAATCTTGAAATTGGAGGAAATTATTTATGTTAAATTCTATTATTATTCAGGGAAATCTCACAGATAAACCAGTACTTTCCACAGGCAGTTCAGGAAAGAAATATACGAAGTTCACAGTTGCTTGCGATAGGGACTATGGGGTAGATAATAAAGCAGACTTCATAAGATGTACAGCTTTCGATTCAACAGCCGAATTTATTACGAAATATTTTGTGAAGGGCAGTCAGATTCTTGTTGAAGGCAAGCTTCATAACAACGACTTCACTGATGCTAAAGGTGTAAAGCACTATACATATGATGTTACTGTATCATCAGTTAACTTCTGTGGAAGTAAGAACAGCAATCCACAGTCTGCACAAATTCAGGCGACAGGTAATAGTCCAACGGCGAATTCTCCCTCTGACAATTCTAACGGTACTCCGTTCACTATTGTAGCGGATAACGGTACAACTTCTTCGGAGGGAAGAATAACATTTTAAGAATTTAAGGGCGGATGGCAATTCTGCCATCTGCCCGGAAAATAAAATTTATAATAACCGGAGATATCTCCGGGGAAATGAGGTAACTTATGAATACATTATTTGAAATTTTCGCAAAATTCTTTGAAGTGCTTTCAAATCTTGGCAAGGGTCACATCGAGGTAAGATTTCTCAAGACTACATATGGCATAGTTTCAGGAATCTTTTCCACAGACGAAGATGGAGCAGGAGAACTTGCAGAACAGGTTAAGGCGATGGGGCTTGAAAGAGTATCCATGTACCACACAATCAACAAGCTTTCTGAAGGGTACATTAATAACTGCATTGCAAACGGTAATCTTAACAAGCTAATCAAAAATGTTAAGACAACCACTAAGGATTCAGATATCGGCGAGATAAGACTTATTATGGTAGACCTTGATCCTAAGAGAGATTCAGGAGTGTCATCAACAGATGAAGAAAAGGCTAAAGCCAAAGATCTTCTTGAAGTAATGGTTAATGACCTAAACGATGCAGGACTTGGTACACCTGCCTATGTAACTGACAGTGGCAACGGATACAATGCATATTATCCTGTTTCTTTTCCTAACGATAAGGAACACAACAAGCTTATTGCTGATTTTATTAAGTGTCTCAGTGAAAAGTATTCAAATGAAGATGTTGACGTTGATAAATCAACCAAAAATCCTGCTCGTATAGCAAAGGTTCCCGGTTCATGGTCGGTCAAGGGAATAGATGCTCCAGATCGTCCGCATCGTCAATGTGGGCTTATCGCAGACTGGTCAGAACAGCCTTCACTTACAGAAGAGAAGATAAAAGCTTATCTTACTGAAAACGGTTTAAAAACAGCACCAAAGAAAAAGAGTAATGTGAAAACAAGGAAGGTTATGGTATATGATGTATGCGACTGGCTTGATTCACATGGACTTGAGTATAAGGCTAAGGAATCCGAATGGGATGGAAAACCTTCTACTATGTATCTCTTAAAGAATTGTCCGTTCAATGTTCATGATAATGAATATTGCAGTTTCATTATTCAGTTTGATGATAAGAGTGTTATTTTCAAATGCCACCACGATCACTGTACACAGGGAATAAATGAATTCATCAGTAAGTATCCGCTCCCAAAGAGTCCTCCGCTTCTTGAAGGCGATGATGATAAAATTCGTGTTTACAATCACATAATAAGCAAAACCAAACTTATGACAGATGAGCACAAAAGGAAATACATTGAAATTAATGACAAAGTGCTTAGATATGATTCAGGCGAGTGCAGAGAGGCATTCAGGGCAGAGGCTTCAAAATCTATAGGGGTACTTCTTTCAGCAACAGGTATTGAAACAATTCATGAAAATATAGGTTCGCTTTTTGATGAATTTGCCTCAGTTGAGATTGTCGGAAGTAGAAACTGCTGCAAAAATGGGCATTACTACTACGCTGTAAATCAGGACAAGTTTATTCATATCAGTGGTGGTAAAGCCGAGTACACTGATAAGGCAGATGTATACTTTGCTTATAACCCTGAGTCTCGTGATCAGACAGAGCCTGATTTATCATCTCCTGCATCGGATTTACCAATGCTTGTAGAAAAGGTTTTCAATGTCAGCCAGAAAGACAGAAGTCGCTTTTTAGCACAGCTTTGTGCCTTCTTCATACCTGACCTTATGACACCATTCCTTGTTCTTTCAGGAGGTCACGGAACATCAAAGACAACAACTGCAAGAAAAATTATGAAGCTTGTTGATCCGAGAAGTTCAGATGTAGTGTCAATGCCTGACAAGGAAGATGACTTAAAGGTTGCACTTGCAGACAGCTACATATCAGCCTTTGATAATATCGATTCAATCAGCAGCAGTTTTTCAGATATTCTCTGCATTGCCTGTACAGGTGGTACGTCAGTGAAACGTAAGCTTTACACCGATTGTACAAAATCTTCCATTTACCTCAAAACACACGTTGTTCTTAATGGTATAGGGGATTTCGTAAGACGTTCAGACCTTGCGGAACGTTGCAATATTATATATCTTGATACGCTCAGTAATCGTCTTACTGAGAAGAAGGTCTGGGCAGAGTTTGAGGCAATAAAGCCTAAGCTTCTCGGAAGTATTTTTAACACAATAGCGAAAGGTCTTGCAATACTCCCCGAAATTGAAGAGCAAATGACTGACTTGCCTCGTATGGCTGATTTTGCACAGTATGGAGCCGCATTTATTAAAGCAATGGAACTTGAAACTGATGATTTTATCAGAGATTACAAACAGGCTAACGATGAACTTATTGCAGACTGCAGCAGTACAGATCCTTTCATATCAGCAATTTCAGATTTTGTTATTAGTAAAAATAATTCATGGTCTGGACAGGCATCAAAGCTCCTTGAAGAAATAAAATCATCATCACCAACAGCTCACAGCGTTTTTTCAAAGTATACAGCATCAACTCTTTCTCGTAAGCTTTCACAAAGCAGTACAGACTTAAAGATTATTGGTATAGATGTTAATGTAAAGCAAACAACACCTAAAGCAATAACACTTAGTTCAATAAAATAATATATATGATAATCAAAGTGCCCGTTTTTTGCGGGAACTGAGATAATATTTATTGAAATAAATATGCGCAAAATGCATCGTGCAATATTTTATCACAGTATGATAAAATATATACAGAGAAAAAATCTCTAAAAAAGTAGGAGGAATCTATATGAAGATTTTAACAATTGATATTGAAACAAGAAGCGACATTGATATTCAGACATCAGGCTTATACAGATACGCTGAGTCACCGCAGTTTGATGTTTTACTTGTCTCTGTGGCTGTAGACGGCTCTGATGTAATAACCTATGACCTTGCAGGGGGAGAGAGACTTCCTGATGAACTTATAGCAGCGTTTGCAGACACAAATGTTATAAAGAAAGCCTTTAACGTAAACTTTGAACGTGTGTGCTTATCTGTGTACATTCGTAGAAACTATCAGGGGATTATCGAAAACAAAACAGGCAGTTACTTAGCCCCTGAGTCATGGCAGTGCGATATGATTCATGCACGTTATCTTGGAATGCCTTCATCCCTTGAAAAGCTTGGAGAGGTACTTAAAATCTCACAGCAGAAGCTTGACAGCGGCAAAGCACTTATAAAGTATTTCTGCGTTTCTGACAAGAACGGTAACTTCCATACAGCAGAAGAGGCTCCTGACAAATGGAAAGAGTTTAAAGCCTACAACAAGCGTGACGTTGAAGCCGAGATTCAGATACAGAATAAAATAGCTGCTGTTCCAGTCCCTGACAGTGTATGGAGTGAGTTTTATCTTGACCAGCAGATTAATGACAGAGGTATTCTTGTTGACAAGGCTTATGCAGAAAAAGCTATTGAACTAAGTAATGAGGAGAAGAAAAATCTTCTCGCTGAAATGAAGAGACTTACAGGTCTATCGAATCCTAACTCTGTTGCTCAGATGAAGGAATGGTTAAAGGATAAGGGGATTGAGACAGAATCACTTGACAAGAAAGCTGTTGAAGGACTTCTCGAAAATGTTCCCGACGATGTAAGGAAAGTGCTAAAACTTCGTCAGAAACTCTCAAAATCCTCTGTTAAGAAATATGAGGCAATGACAGGTTCAGTATGTGCTGATAATCGTGCAAGAGGAATGTTCAGTTTCTATGGAGCAAGCAGAACAGGAAGATTCTCAGGACGTTTAATTCAGTTACAGAATCTTCCTCAGAATCATTTACCTGACCTTGCTACTCCAAAGAAGCTTATAAAGTCAGGGGGCTTTGATGAACTCAGGAAACAGTATGAGGATATACCTGATGTGCTTTCACAGCTTGTGCGTACAGCGTTTATACCTTCTGAAAACAAAAAGTTCATAGTAGCCGATTTTTCAGCAATTGAAGCAAGAGTAATCGCATGGCTTGCAAATGAAAAATGGCGTATGGATGCTTTTGCAAATGGCGAGGATATCTACTGTACCTCAGCTTCCCGTATCTATGGTGTAAAGGTTGAGAAGAACGGTGAGAATGCAGAACTCAGACAAAAGGGTAAGGTTGCTGAGCTTGCCTGTGCCTATGGTGGTTCAGTAGGAGCAATGAAGGCTATGGGCGGTAATGACCTCAACCTTACAGATGATGAGCTTCAGGCACTTGTTTACGACTGGAGGGCTGCATCACCGAATATTGTTCAACTATGGCGTGATATTGAAGAAACAGCACTATATGCTATAAAGAATGAATGTAAGGTGCAAACGCACGGCATTATGTTCTCACTTGAAGGAAGCATATTATTTGTAACTCTTCCTTCAGGACGCAGGTTATCATACTGTAAGCCTTCCATAAGTACAAACAGATTTGACAACGAGTGCATGGTGTATATGGGCGTTGACAGCAGCAAGAAGTGGACTGTAATTGAAACATATGGTGCAAAGCTTGTTGAGAACATTGTGCAGGGAATTGCAAGGGACCTTCTTCTTAACGCAATGAAGAGGCTAAGAGAGTATTCCATTGTGGCTCATGTGCATGATGAAGTAATAATTGAGGCTGATAGAGATACTGATGTATCAGATATATGCGATATAATGAGCAGGACACCTGAGTGGGCAGAAGGATTACTTCTCCGTGCAGACGGATATGAATGCGACTTCTATATGAAGTCCTGATACGGCTATTAAACAGAAAAACACAAGTCGGTTACATACTGGCTTGTGTTTTTTTGATGGCATTTTGACGGCATTTTTGAAATGCCGTCATCGAAAAAAGCTCGAAATATCGTGGTTTTGACGGCGTTGACGGCAATGACGGCATTTTTTGAAAAAATTTGTTGCAAAAAAATTAATGTGATATAATCGAGGTGATGATAGAAAAATGTTCCCCAAAAAAAGTTTTGTGAAAATGCAGTCAATGCCGACGTGAATAGGTAAAACCTAGTTGTTTGCCGAAAAATGCCGACATAATGCCGTCACCGTATCAACCAAAATCT
>JAZQND010000218.1:0-12022 GCA_045627145.1 Ruminococcus sp.
TGTATCGGCTGTAATGCCTGCACCAAGGCTTGTACACAGGAACTGAATGTAATGCAGTATATCGCCTATGCACAGCGTGGAGAATATGATAAATGTGCAGAGGAATCATTTGACTGTGTAATGTGCGGAGTATGTTCCTCACGCTGTCCTGCGGGAATTTCACATCCACAGGTAGCCATGCTTGCAAGACGACTCAACGGCAAGTACATTGCTCCTGAATGTGCTCATCTTGCAGACCGTGTGAACGAGGTAAATGAGGGAATCTATGACGAAAAAATGGCTGAACTGATGGCAAAGGCTGTTGACAGCGTGGACGAACTCAAGGAAATGTACAATCACCGTGAAATCGAGAAGTAAGGGGGAGCAGAAATGTATAAAATTGAAAAACTGAACGAACTTGCAAAAATCGTTGCAGAAAAACGTGCGGTTAATGCTGAACTCGAACCAACCAGAATGACCGCCGAAGAAAAGGATGCTCTCCTTGCCGAATTTCATCCGGACTACAAAGACGGCGAATTTACTGTCCTTAACGCAGGCGTGAACAAGGGCGACAAAGTTCCGACACAGCTCGCAGAACTCCTGCAGGGCAGAAGCAGAATCAGTGCGTCAGACGTTGACCTTTCCAAGCCAGACTATGATACAGATGTACTTATAATCGGCGGCGGCGGTGCAGGAGCATCTGCTGCGATAGAGGCAAACGAGGCAGGTGCCGATACAATGATAGTAACCAAGCTTCGTATCGGTGATGCAAATACAATGATGGCAGAAGGCGGCATTCAGGCTGCCGATAAACCGAATGATTCACCTGCAATACACTTTCTTGATGCTTTCGGAGGCGGTCATTTTGCCGCAAAACCGGAGCTTGTAAGCAAGCTTGTTACAAAAGCTCCCGAAGCAATTCAGTGGCTCAATAAGCTTGGTGTTGAATTTGATAAAGAGCCGGACGGAACTATGGTAACAACCCACGGCGGCGGTACTTCACGCAAGCGTATGCACGCTGCTAAGGACTATTCCGGTGCAGAAATAATGAGAACTCTCCGTGATGAGGTCATAAACCGAGGCATACCTGTAGTTGATTTCACGGCGGCAGTTGAGATAATTCTCGATGAAAACGGAAAAGCCGCAGGTGCGGTTCTGATGAACATGGAAACCAAAGAACTTCTCGTTGCAAGGGCAAAAACTGTCATCATAGCAACAGGCGGTGCAGGCAGACTTCATTATCAGGGCTTCCCGACATCAAACCATTACGATGCAACAGCAGACGGACTTATCCTCGGCTACAGAGTTGGTGCAGGTCTGCTTTATGCAGATACATTGCAGTATCACCCTACAGGCACAGGCTATCCTGAACAGATTTTCGGTGCATTGGTAACTGAGAAAGTGCGTTCACTTGGAGCAAAGCTTGTCAATATAGACGGCGATGTTTTCATGCATCCGCTTGAAACCAGAGATGTAACAGCCGCTTCGATAATCCGTGAATGCACAGCCCGTGACAAAGGCGTTGAAACCAATCTTGGCAGAGCAGTATGGCTTGATACGCCTATGATTGAGTATAAGCACGGCGAAGGCACTATTGAAAAAAGAATCCCTGCAATGCTCAGAATGTTCGGGAAATACGGAATAGATATCCGCAAAGAGCCTATCCTCGTATATCCGACACTTCACTACCAGAACGGCGGACTTAATATCTCCGTTGATAATTCAACAGATGTAGAAAATCTGTATGCGGCAGGTGAGGTTGCAGGCGGCATACACGGCAGAAACAGACTTATGGGAAATTCACTGCTTGATGTTATTGTTTTCGGACGAAATGCTGGCATGAGTGCAGCAGCAAAGGCAAAGGAAACGGCTGTTCCCGAAAAGCTGACACTTGACCACATAGAGAAGTTCAATAAAGAGCTTGAAGCCGCAGGAATCAATAGCAATACGGTTTCGCCAATGCTTCTTCCGAAGTATGCAGGAAAAAAATAAAACAAAGTGTGTACAGCAATGTACACACTTTATAATGTATGGTAATGATTAAATTAAATATGAAAGAAAAGTGATATAAATGGACTTTTTTAATGGAATACTTTCCATTCATGATGTAACGTTTCTTCTGATATCCGTATTTGCAATAACAGCAATCGGATATCTTCTCGGCAGAATCAGTATCAAGGGCGTTTCGCTTGGTACTGCGGGAGTATTTATTATTGCACTTCTTTACGGATGTTTCTTCTATGAAAACCTTTCAACAGAAATGAATGAAGAATTTATAAAGAATGCTTTGAAAATAGTTGAGAATCTCGGACTTATAATGTTTGTAACAGCGGTAGGATTTATCGCAGGTCCAAGCTTTTTTGGAAATTTCAAGAAAAATTTCAAGTCCTACGTTCTGCTGGCGGTAATAATAATTCTCAGCGGCGGACTTGCGTGTGCAGGCTGCATAATGATAGGACGTAATTTCACAGACCTCCCGAAAGACGAGTTTACCGCAATGCTTACAGGTATTCTTGCAGGTGCATTGACAAGTACCCCCGGATTTTCAGCAACCAAAGACGCAGTCGGCACAAATGATCTTCAGACTATCGTTTCCGTTGGCTACGGAATTGCCTATATTTTCGGTGTAGTCGGTGTAGTGCTTTTTGTACAGTTAATTCCTAAGTTCCTCAAAGCCGACATGAAAAAAGAACGTAAACTTTTGCTTTCTTCCGAATCAAAGGATGAAAAATCCTCAAAATCAGAAAAACTCATAGAAATTGACAGCTTTGGAATCATGCCTTTTGCGTTAGCCGCAGTTATAGGTATATTTTTAGGCTCATTCAAATTCAAGAATTTCTCACTTTCCACAACAGGCGGCTGTCTGCTTGCCTCACTTGTTTTCGGACATTTCGGAAAACTCGGAAAAGTTTCTGTTATGCCTAAGGACACAACTCTCAAGGTTTTCCGTGAAGTTGGACTGGTTTTCTTCCTTATCGGTGCCGGCATATCAGGCGGAGCAAAATTTGTAAAGTATTTTGAAGTTGTCTACTTCCTGTACGGTATCATAATGACTATAGTACCGATGGTTATTGGATTCCTCTTTGCAAAATATGTACTAAAACTCGGTCTTCTCAACAATCTTGGTTCTATAACAGGCGGAATGACATCAACTCCTGCACTTGGAACACTTATTGCAACCGCAGAAACTGAAAATGTTGCAGCCGCTTATGCCGCAACTTATCCTGTAGCACTCATCTCTGTAGTCCTGACATCACAATTCATGATAATTCTGTTTTCATAAAAATAAGGCAGCACCGAAAAATAAGAATTCGGTGCTGCCTTGAATTTTATATTTTATATGCCGTAAGTATTGCGGTATTCAAGCATTTTGTCAAGATATTCCTTACCCGGAACAATATCGTTTCTGATAGCTTCAATAATATCTTCCATAGTAACGATAGGATAAACCGTAACACCGAAGTCACGCTTAACTTCCTGAACAGCGGAAAGCTCACCGGTACCCTTTTCCATACGGTCAACAGTGATTACCATACCTGTAACATTAACATCTGCGGCTGATTTCAGTTTCGGCATAGATTCACGGAGAGCCTTGCCTGATGTCATAACATCATCAATAATAACAACTTTTTCGCCGTCTGTAAGTGTCTTGCCGACGAACATACCGCCCTCACCGTGGTCTTTAGCTTCCTTGCGGTCGAAGCAGTAAGAAACGTCTATGCCGAACTTATTGCTGAGTGCGACAACAGCAGAAACGGCAAGCGGAATACCCTTATAAGCCGGTCCGAAAAGAGTTTCAACAGGGATGTTGTTTTCGTGGATGCATTCAGCGTAATATTCGCCGAGTTTAGCAAGCTGCGCACCTGTTTTATAGTTGCCGCAATTGATGTAATACGGTGCTTTTCTGCCGCTTTTCAGGGTAAATTCTCCGAAAGTGAGAACACCGCAGTCAACCATGAATTTAATAAAGCTTTCTTTGTAAGTCATTTGATTTTCCTCCGTTATGTAAATATAAAAACAGCAATACCGATACTGCCTCAGACAGCCTCGAAAATGTGGTCACAGAATGGACATTTAGGGTAATCCACATCTATTTCAGAGCCGCATTCAGGACATTTCTTTTTAGGCAGAACATCAATTTTATCATTGAGATTCTGGTCAAATCTGCCAATGAAGCCGATAGGGTAGGTAAGCGGAAAAACTCCGATAAGCATACCGCATTCAGGACAGTAATAACCTAAAGTAGATTCTCCTTCAGCCTCGCATATCTTCTCGTTCCCTTTATAGAAAGCGGCAACGGGGTAGATATAGGCAGCTCCTTTACGTCCGACACCGTCTTTTTCCATAGTAAATTCACCCTGAAACATTATATTTCCGCATCTTCCGCAAATCACAAGCATCCCTCCTGAACCTGAAATAAGACATCTGTTACTATTGCTCCGCCAATTAAATCTTAAATATTTTATGCAAAGTAATGAAGGAGAAAGGCAAGGAAGAAAAACGCAGGCATACTGGTGTATGGCAAGGTTTTCTGACGCAGAATTTCTTCGTCAGGACAAGCAGAAAAATTCAGGATTTAATTTGGGGAGCAATAATATTATAAAACATTTTTCGGAATATTGCAAGAGAAAAAAAGCTATGAAATAAAAAATAGAAAATTTCACTTAAAACCCTTGCAAAAATTGAATAAATGAGGTATAATATATAAGTACCTGTCTTGCGGGAAAATAAGAATCAGTTCCTGCATCGGTAATACTTCGGTCGCCGTGAACCGTAAAACGGCAGCTCTTAAAAAGAGTCGGGAGTAATTATGACAAAACAAAAAAGCAGAAATATTCAAAGAATTTCAAATAAAAAACGTGGCAGACCAAAGGTAAAATTCAGTATATGGATCCTTATTCTTTTGTTTGTATTTGCTTTTGCAGCATTTTTTGTGGCATACATGGTTTCGGCAAATATGAACGAAGATTTCCTTGAAAATGAATTTGGTTCTATAACCGATGAGGAAGTACAGTCTGTTGAAGAACCCGAAGATACAGAAGAACCAGATGATGAGCCTGAAGAACCTACTGCCGAAAAAATCAAGATAACCAACCCGATACCGCAGTCAACTCCTTCTGATTCATCATATTTCGATAGCTGCTGTCTTATAACAGACTCCACTCTGCTTCAGATGGCTGATTTCACAAATCTCAAGGATATTATCGGAAACGAAGACTTAAATGCTCTGAACTGTAATTCAACCAAAGTTGCAACCAATTACGGTACTGTAACAGCTTATGAAACGATTCAGATAAAACGTCCTGATAATGTTTACATCATGCTTGGAAGTGATATTGGTACAGATCCTGTTGACGAAATGATCGATAATTATTCAAAGCTTGTTGAAAATCTTCACTCTGCAGATCCGGATATGCTTATTTATATTATGCAGCTCCCGCCTGTAAAATCTGAAGGTGAAGACAATTCCAAAAATGAAATCGTCAACGATTACAATTCAAAACTTCTGAAGCTTGCAAATTCAAGCGGCGTATGCTGTATTGACACCAACACTGCACTTAAAAATCAGGAAGGCTCATTAGATCCACAGTTTATTGATGCCGAAACCAACAAGCTCAACGATGCAGCCTACAGAACTATTGCAGATTATATCCTTACACATACACTTCAATAAGTATTTCAAGGTGATTTCTCAATAGAAAATCACCTTGTTTCTTGTATGCAGTACAAATCCGTACCACAATATATAGTGGTGCGGATTTTTCTTTCAACATACGTTGAAAACCTAACGAAAAATAGCCAAAACTACTTTTTTTAAAAGAAAAAATGTTCACAATTCATCAATTAAAGAGAATTAAACGGTTAGTTATTGTCAATTTGTACAGTTGACAAAGAGGACAAATTGTTTTATACTTATATAGAAACATAGTCACGGAGACACAATATATTGATTGGAGGTATTTACAATATATGATTATTCATATAATAAAAAGAGACGGTCGTAAAGTTCCTTTTAACATTGAAAAAATTGCAAATGCTATCTTCAGAGCTGCTCAGTCATGCGGCGGTTCAGATTTCAATGAGGCTATGGACACCGCTGTTGAGGTGTGCAGAGTTTATGAGGAAGAAAATCCCGGCGGTACTCCTACAGTAGAAGCTATTCAGGACCTCGTTGAGAAAACTCTCATAGAAAAAGGTCACGCTAAAACTGCCAAAGCCTATATCCTCTACCGCTATGAGCGTACACGTTCAAGAGAAATGAAAACCAATCTTATGTGCGTTCTCAACGAACTTACTTTCAGCGACGCTAAAGACAGTGACATAAAACGTGAAAACGCCAATATCGACGGCGATACAGCTATGGGTACAATGCTGAAATACGGCTCTGTTTCTGCAAAGGAATACTACGAAATGTATGTTCTTAACGCCGAACACGCCAAAGCTCACAGAGAAGGCGATATCCATATTCACGACCTTGATTTCTATACTTTGACTACTACCTGTTCACAGATAGACCTCATCAAGCTGTTTACAAACGGCTTCTCAACAGGTCACGGATATCTTCGTGAACCAAACGATATTTCCAGCTATTCTGCTCTTGCCTGCATCGCTATCCAGTCAAACCAGAATGACCAGCACGGCGCACAGAGTATTCCGACTTTTGATTACGCTATGCCAGAAGGCGTTAAAAAAACCTATGCCACAAGATATATCCAGAACGTTGCAAGAGCTTTGTCACTTATCGGCGGCGTGGAAAAAGAATTTGAAGCTGCTGCTGAAATCAAGAATGAAATTCTTGAGAAATATAACTTAAAGCCTGTTCTTGCAAATGATAACGGATACAGCGAAAAAGAAGCAGAACTTCTTCTTAAATATACCGATAAGCCTACAGTTGAAAAAATTCAGGCTTTTGCTGTTAAAAATGCCGAAAAGGAAACCGACAGAGCAACATATCAGGCTATGGAAGCTCTTATCCATAACCTTAATACCATGAACAGCCGTGCAGGTGCCCAGACGCCTTTCAGCTCAATCAACTACGGAACAGATACCTCTCCTGAAGGACGTATGGTAATTAAAAATGTCCTTCTTGCTCAGGAGGCAGGTCTTGGAAACGGCGAAACACCGATTTTCCCGATACATATTTTCAAAATCAAGGACGGTATAAATTATAATCCGACCGATCCGAACTATGACCTTTTCAAACTTGCCTGCCGTGTTTCGGCTAAAAGACTTTTCCCGAATTTCTCGTTTATCGACGCTCCTTACAACCTTAAATACTACAAGGAGGGCAATCCCGATACAGAAATCGCTTATATGGGCTGCCGTACCCGTGTTATCGGCAATAATTATGATCCTTCCCGTGAAATAGTAACAGGCAGAGGGAACCTCAGCTTTACTTCCATAAATCTGCCAAGAATCGCTATAAAGGCTGACCATAATGTCGGGCTTTTCTTTGATAAGCTTGAAGAAAAAATGGATCTCGTAATCGACCAGCTCATGCACCGTTTCAGCATTCAGTGCCAGAAACGTGTCAGAAATTTCCCGTTCCTTATGGGACAGGGAATCTGGATAGACTCCGAAAAGCTCACTCCTGATGATACCCTTGAAAATGTACTGAAACACGGAACACTTTCAGTCGGCTTTATCGGTCTTGCGGAGGCACTGAAAGCTCTCATCGGCTTCCACCACGGAGAAAGCGAAGAAGCCCGTGAACTTGGTCTTGAAATCATATCATCAATGAGAAAACGCCTTGACGAAGAAGCAAAGAGAACAGGTCTTAATTTCTCGCTCCTTGCTACTCCTGCCGAAGGACTTTCAGGACGTTTTGTTCGTATGGACGCTAAGAGATTCGGTATTATCGAGGGCGTTACCGACCGTGATTACTATACTAATTCATTCCACGTTCCGGTCTACTATCCTATCAGTGCCTTTGATAAAATTAAGATAGAAGCTCCTTATCATGAACTAACAAATGCAGGTCATATCAGCTATATCGAACTTGACGGCGATCCGCTTGAAAATCTCAATGCATTTGAGAAAATAGTTCGCTGCATGAAGGAATCAGGCATCGGCTACGGTGCTATAAATCACCCTGTAGACCGTGATCCGATTTGCGGATATACCGGAATTATCGGTGATTACTGTCCTAAGTGCGGACGAAAGGAACACAGCAATAACGTCGGTTTTGACCGCATAAGACGTATTACAGGCTACCTTGTTGGTACGCTTGACCGCTTTAACGACGGCAAACGCTCAGAAGAACACGACCGTGTTAAACATAATGTGTAAGGTGATTAAATGAATTTAAGAATAGCCGGAACTGTCAATGATTCAATTGTTGACGGTCCCGGAATCAGATTTACAATTTTTACTCAGGGCTGTCCACATGACTGTAAAGGCTGCCATAATCCTCAGACTCACGATTTCAGCGGCGGCGAAATAATAAATACGGATGAACTTCTTGAAAGAATAAAGGAAAATCCGCTTCTCGACGGTGTTACATTCAGCGGAGGAGAGCCGTTTTGTCAGGCACAGACTCTTGCCTGTCTTGGCAGACAAATCAAATCTCTGGGCTTGGACATTGTGACATACACAGGCTATACCTTTGAACAGTTATACGCAAATCGTGATAAAAACGGCTGGGAAGAACTCCTTGATGTGACTGATATACTCATTGACGGAAAATTTGTCGAGGAACTCAAAAGCTGGGAGATAAAGTTCCGTGGCAGTTCAAATCAGCGTTACCTTGACTGTCAGGAAAGCATGAAAAATGGCAGGGCAGTTTCAGGCGAAAAAAAAGAAAGTCAAGGATTTGAAAATGAATTTTACAATCCACGAAATGAAGCCGTCTGACTACAAACTTCTCGAAAATTTCCTATATGAGGCGATATTCGTTCCTGAAGGCGTAGAGCCGCCTCCGGGAGACATCATAAAAAAGCCTGATTTACAGGTTTATATTGAAGATTTCGGTAAACGAAGCGGCGATTATTGTCTTTGTGCGGAATCTGAAGGAAAAATTATCGGAGCAGTCTGGGTTCGGCTTATGAAAGACTACGGATACGTTGATGACGAAACACCGTCATTTGCGATTTCACTATATAAGCCTTACAGAGGACACGGCATCGGTACTCAGCTTATGGAAAAAATGCTGGAGCTTCTCCGTGTAAATGGCTATAAACAGGCATCTCTTGCAGTTCAGAAAGCAAATTATGCTTTTAGGATGTATAAAAAAATCGGTTTTGTCACAGTTGATGAAAACGAAGAAGAATATATTATGACTTATAAATTATAAAATCGGCGGTTTCTTATTAATAGATATTTTAATAAGGAACCGCTTTTTAGAAAGGAATGATTAATTATGAAGTTTTACTCAAAAGCTGCTGCCATTGTTCTTGCTGCTGCAATAAGCTGCCCGATGCTGAATTTTCCGCAAAATGCAAGTGCCGCAGAATCAGTAATGCTCTCACCAAACAACGTCTATGAGATTAACAAGGGTATTTTTGAAGGCTGGGGAAGTTCTCTTTGCTGGTGGGGAAACCGTATCGGCTATTCAGACAGCCTCTCCGAACAGGCTGCACAGGCATTTTATGGCGATGACGGTTTGAGAATGAACATTGTCCGCTATAATATCGGCGGCGGCGATGATCCTTCACATAACCATATCACCCGTACAGATTCCAATATGCCGGGCTACACTAAGTACAATAACGGTACTGTGACCTATGACTGGACAGCCGACGCAAATCAGCGAAATGTACTTAAACATATACTGAATGCCTGTGGAGATGAGGCAATTGTTGAGATGTTTTCAAATTCTCCGCCGTATTATATGACAAAAAGCGGATGCAGCTGCGGCAGTACCGATGCAGTTTCTAACAACCTTAAAGACGACTATTATGACGATTTTGCTGAATATCTCGCTGAAGTCTGCTACCACTACGAACATGACTGGGGAATAGACGTTCAGAGTCTTGAACCGATGAACGAGCCATACACTGATTTCTGGAAGGCTAACAGCAACAAACAGGAAGGCTGTCATTTTGACCAGGGCAATTCGGAATCCAAACTGCTTGTTGAAACCAAAAAAGCCCTCCTTGCAAAAGGTTTGAATGACATTATCGTTTCAGGCTGTGACGAATCCTCTCTTGACACACAGATAACCTCCTTTGAGAAGCTCTCAACCGATGCAAAAGCCGCTATGGGACGCATCGACACACACACATACAGCGGCAGCAACCGTTCAAAGCTTAAAGAAACCGCAAAAGCGGCAGGGAAGAACCTCTGGATGAGTGAGGTTGACGGAAGCGGTACGGCAGGAAGCAATGCAGGTCAGATGGCATCCGGACTGTGGCTTGCAGACAGAATCGTTCTTGACTTGAACGGACTGAACAGTTCAGCGTGGATTCTTTGGGAACTTATTGACAACCATATATGTGCGGCAGGACTGAACGGCAAAAAAGACAGCGGTATGCCGAATATAAACGGCGGTTTCTGGGGAGTAGCTGTGGCTGACCACGATAACGACAATATTATTCTTACAAAAAAATACTACTCATTCGGACAGTTTACAAGATATATCAGACCGGGAATGACTATGCTGAAATCCTCTGATTCAACACTTGCTGCTTACGATAAAAAGAATAATCAACTGGTTATCGTTGCAGTCAACGATACAGGCAGTAATAAGGATATCAGTTTTGACCTTTCACAGTTTGATACAGTAGGCAATTCTGCTCAGGGAATCAGAACCAGTACCAGCGAAAACTGGAAGGATATCGGTAATACAGCAATTAACGGTTCAACATTCAATGCCTCTCTTGCTGCAAATTCAATTACAACATACATTATCGGCGGCGTTACAGGCGGTACAGAGCTTACAAACCGAATCAGCGTAACAAGCAAAATGGTAAGCGGATCAAAAGCGTGGAACGATTCATCAGACACTTGTGAGAAGGTTTTTGACGGCAAAAATGATACATTTTTTGACGGAGTAAGCAACGGATACGTTGAAATTGACCTCGGAAGCAACTATGATATTTCTGCAATAGGTTTTTGTCCGAGAAGCGGTTACGAATACAGATGTACTGACGGAAGATTCATGATTTCCGAAGACGGCACAAACTGGACGGAGCTTTATTCAGTAAAAGGCAAGCCCTCTTACGGCATGAACTACGTTTCAAAGCTTGGAGAAAAAACCAGAGGCAGATATATCAGATACGAAGTGCCGTCAGGAGCACCTGCAAATTCCTATAACAAAGACAGCACTTATTGCTGTAATATTGCTGAAATTGAACTTTACGGCAAACCCGAAATCCTTTCAGATCTTGAGAAAATCAATATTTCACCTGAATCAATTACGGGTTCTGAAGCATGGAAAAATACCGACAATACGGCAAAAAAAGCTTTCGATGGTGATACCGATTCCTATTTTGACGGACTTGAAGGCGGCTGGCTAATGGCTGACCTCGGCGATATTTATAATGTTGAAGCGATTGGATTCTGTCCAAGAAAGACTTATGAAAGCAGATGTGTAGACGGTAAATTCAGTCTTTCAATCGACGGTGAAAACTGGACAGATTTTTTCACAATCAAGTCAACGCCCACCTTTGGAATGAACTATGTCAGGGATGTTTCACGCATAAACAATGCAAGATATATCCGTTACGAAATACCAACAGGCACACCGACAAACAAATATAACACAGAAAGCGTTTATAACTGTAATATTGCAGAAATTGAGGTTTACGGCAGTCAAAGTACTTCTGTAAAGGGAGATATAAATGGTGACGGTAAGGCAGACGGCAGCGATTTGAAAATGCTGAGTGATTATCTTATCAGAGGCGGAACACTTTCAGACTGGAAAGCTGCTGACCTTGACAACAACAATATAATTAACGTTTTTGATATGATTTTCTTACGCAAAGAAGTAAAATAGAATTCTTGATGATAAAAGGCTGTGTTGATTTTTCTGCACAGCCTTTTTGGATATTTCTCTACCAATTAAATATTACCAAAGGGCGAAGTTATTGCTCCACCAACTAAA
>JAZQND010000219.1:0-5813 GCA_045627145.1 Ruminococcus sp.
AATCTGAAATAACTGAAAATGAAAGCATAGAAGAAATATCATTAAATCAGTTCTTTTCTGAAATGGCAGAAGACAGAGTAAGAATTATGACAACAGCTTTTGCACCTTGTCTGGTTGAACTTTCGGATGACAGTAAGCAGATTCTTGCTGATATAATGGTTAATGCGGAACAGACGGAAGATATTTCGGAATTTCCTGACGGTGAATTTGTATCTGTATTCGTATATAATGACGGTTCACCATATATGATGTATTATATGCATAATGGCATTGTAAGATATTTTGATACTTATGAATCAAGGACATATCATATATCAGAAGAACAGGAAACAGCGGCATTTAATATATTCAATGCACAGTATTCTCCTCACGAATATATTTCATATCATGAAAAAGGCGACACAAGAAATGATGTCTGGGCAGAACCTGAAGTAACTGATTATGCCAAACTTGAAATGCATGAAATGATTACGGCAGTTGACGATATATCAGAATATTTAACATCTGTTGAGCTTTACAGCAGACCACAAGTGGACAGGCAATTATACATTGATAAAATGAATAGCAGTGACGATCTCAATACACTTGAATTAAAAAGTTATGTTTATCATATAATGCTCAATTCTACGAATTATTTTGATACGGTCAGCGGAACGATATACAGTGAATTTCCTGTTGAGGAATATGTTTATTTTCAAAGCGATCTTTTGGAGCAGTATTCGTGGGAAGAAGATGTATGCGGCGATGAAAGTGTCGTTCATTATGCTTATGACGGAAACAGATATGATGTTTGTGAAAAAGAAAAAAAATATTCTCAGAACGTTATAGGTATTTTTGATGCAATAGTTGCACCTCCTGATAATTACAGATACTGCATAGACGAAACGGGGACAGTGTGTTCGTTTACCCATCAGGACTGGTCAAATCTCAGTCTTGCAAGAATGGCAGTTGATCCGCAGGAGATAGCGATGTCACGTCTTGGAAATTTAGAAAACTGGAGTATTTCAGGGATGGTAAACGAAAAAACAGTGTGTATAGAAGGAAGTTTCAAGGATAATACATTTACAATGCTCACCGACCTTCAGACAGGTATACTTTTGAAATATGAAGAACTGAATGCAATTGGAGAGAAAGTTGATTATTTCGTAGTAGAGGAACTAACAGTAGATCAGCCTGTTGAGAGAAGGGAGTTTGACAGCACAGGCTATGAATTGCAGTATATGATGCCGTAAAATGCAAATACAGCACCGCACAGAGCTTATGGATATGCTTTGTACGGTGCTGTATCACTATGGGAACAAGTTTTAATATTCAAAAATATGGCGTGAATAGGCGTTTATGACAGTTGTATCGTTATATTGTGAGATGCGTTTTGATTTGCCGCCGTAGCTGAGATGAACGTGACCATGCAGGAAATATTTAGGACGGTATTTGTCAAGAAGTTTGTTGAAAGCCATAAAACCTCTGTGAGGCAGGTCATCACCGTCGTTTAGCTGATAGGCAGGAGCGTGAGTTACGAGAATATCAAATCCATTGCTGAAAAAAAGCTTGAGCGAAAGCTTGCGGACACGTTTTTTCATTTCATTCTGCGTATACTGATTCGGACCTTTTTTATACCGCATAGAACCGCCAAGTCCAAGTATTCTCACGCCATTGAAATTGTAAATGCTATCCTCGATACAGATACAGCCTTCAGGCAGGGGTGAATCAAATTTTCCGTCATGGTTGCCGTTAACGTAAAGGACGGGTGCATGGGCGAAGGTTGCAATAAAGGAAAGATAGTGCGGAGAAAGGTCTCCGCAGGAAATAATCAGGTCAAACTGGTCAAATATACCGGGCTGATAGCAGTCCCAGTAGGCTTTGACTTCTTCGTCAGAAAGTGCAAGTATTTTCATTATAAACCTCCGTTGTCACGTTTTACGCCAAGCTGTGAGATAAGTTCATGGCAGCCCTCATCAAGTTCAGAAATATCAGGAATCTTTCCTGCAATATTATCAACAAACCAGTCCATATTGATAATTTCTTCAGGAGTCATGATGTGATCCTTTTCATTTACCTGATTGCCGTTCTGGTCAAATATCTCATCTGAAAATGGACTGAAAACACCTGATTTCACCTGATTTTTAAGGATGGTGATAAGTCTTCGTATACCTACGGGTATTCTTTGCGAATAGATAACGTCGATTACTTCAGAAGAAAGTCCCCAGTAGTAATTCAAGGCGTGGATGCCGTTTGCGTTTTCATCATTTTTCCACGCACCGTTCAGAACTGACCGGATAAGTGATTCATACATGATGCCCCAGTTCCAGACAGGCATGGCAATATTGAATTTACTGTCACCGTAAAGACCGTAAAGACCGAATTCACGGCTTTCCTGAATCGGAGCAGAGATATCTCGGTTTGAAACTATGTCAACATCATGGCGGTCAAAGCGTTCAAAAGGATTGTGACCGTTGCTTAATGTTGACCAATCAAGGTAAACTCTTGCACGGGGATTGACAAGCTTAACGCCGAGTGCAAATGCATTTATAGAAGCAGGCATACCGAAAATAGGATAATCAGCAATATATCCGATACGGTTTTTTTCAGTCAGAGTGCCTGCAATTGCACCGATGATGAATTTAGCCTCATAGATACGCAGATAATATGTCCTGAGATGGCGGAAGGCGGTGTTGAGTGAGCAGTTGAGAATGATAATATCAGGGTGAAGCACGGCACATTTAAGGCTGATGCTGCTGAGAACTGGTGTAGTAGTAAAAATTACCTTGTAGCCTTCGCTGATTATATTTTCAAGCAGTTGAATATCAGAACTGTCATAGGTTGCGAATGATTTGGTCTGAACCTTGTCACCGAATATTTTATCGGCATATTCACGTCCCATTTCGTGACAGTAAGACCAGCCTGAGATATGCGGTTCTTTGTAATGAACAAAAGCAACTTTCAGCGGCTGAATACTTGCGGCAATAAGTTTTGCGATAGATTTTTTCTGTGATTCGTCAGTCGGATCCATTATCATGGAAAACGGTTTATCGTCTGAAAGCATTTTAAATTCAGACCATATCTTAGTGAGGTCTTTTTTTATGTCGGCAGAATTTTTGGTTTTTACATCGTCATAGCCGAAAATGTCTATATATGTGAGCAGATTATCGCCGATGGTTGAATTGAGCTTATCTCCGCCTTTTTCGCAGTATTCCTTTTTGAAGCTGTTATAGATGAACTTGAATTCAAGAGCCTCGTCCTCTGAAAGCGGTTCATCATTTTCCGGGTGGATATGTCGAAAAAGCTTTTCATAAGAGCCTTCGTTGTTCATTAAAATGTAGTTTATTTTGGTTTTTGCGTAAAAGTCAAGGAATTCATAATAGATTCGGATTTCCTTTGAATCATTTTTCTGTGGGATAATGCGGGTGACGATGCCTTCAACGGTAACAGCTTCCATAAACTTCTGAACGCTGACACGCTTATTACCTTCAACAATGTAGAAACGGTTGAGGTATTCATAGGCAATTATAGGGTCACGCTGACCTTCCTCTATAAGAGAGTCATAGAGGTGCGACCATTTTGAAGCAAATTCCGTATCAGGATCAAGAAGCGGCATAAAGTCACTTGCAAAAGCAGTAGTACGTCCTGAAGAATATGTTCCGACAATAAGTTCAACAGGAATCTCAACAAGTCCCAGTCTGACCTGTGATTTTGAAATTTCCTTAGAGAGCATATCTTCAAGGACGGGAAGATATGGATATGCTCCGTTTGAAGTACAGGTTTTGTAAGTTTTTTCTCCGATTTTCAGAGCTTTCTGGTAATCCATATAAGCCATGGCAAACACCTCCGTTATTCTTTTTTAATGATATCATAATTATCCTGAAAAATCAAGTATTAATTTGGTATTCAGTGTGTCAGCACTGCATTGCTGCTTGCAAAATAAATAAGAATATGTTATAATTAATGCAGCATCGTACAAAGCCGCCTGACGTACTTTGTACGTTATTGCCCTAATATCAGAATTATATATAAGGAGTTGTTTCAATGACAAAGATACTGCTTGTTGAGGACGATAGGGAAATTGTCAGCAATCTTACCGAATTTCTGACAAATGAAGGATTTTCTGTATCAAATGTTAACGGTCAGAGTGCCGCATTTGAAGCAATCGAAAATGAAAGCTTTGACCTTGTTCTGCTTGATGTTTCGCTTGCTGACGGAAACGGATTTGCAGTTTGTTCAGCTATAAAATCCAAAAGCAGTATGCCTGTGATATTCCTTACAGCATCAGGTGACGAATTCAGTACTGTAACCGGATTTGATCTTGGAGCTGATGATTATATAGCCAAGCCGTTCAGACCAAGAGAGCTTGTTTCAAGAATAAA
The DNA here is from genome assembly GCA_045627145.1 of Ruminococcus sp. Taxonomy (GTDB): domain Bacteria; phylum Bacillota; class Clostridia; order Oscillospirales; family Ruminococcaceae; genus Ruminococcus. The sequence goes on from JAZQND010000219.1 coordinate 4,362, forward strand.
AAATGTACTTCGTCTTACAGGTGCTGTCGGAAGTATTACGCAGCTTGGAGATGTTATGGTGGATACTGTCAAGGGAACAGCAAGCAAAAACGGTTCAGACCTCTATCTTTCGGCTCTTGAATACAGACTTCTGCTCGTATTCATCAATAACAGAGGTGCGGTTCTTTCAAGAACAAGACTTCTTGAGTCTATCTGGGACATTGCAGGTGAATTTGTAAATGACAATACACTTACCGTTTACATAAAGCGTCTGCGTGAAAAAATCGAACAGGATCCGCAGAATCCGCAGATAATAAAAACAGTCCGTGGACTTGGATATAAGGTGGATGTATGAGCAAATTGTTCAGAAATGCAGAAGTAACAAGAACAGCCGGAATCTTCTGGGCTTTAAGTCTTTGCGGAACAGCAGCGGCATTTTTCATGGATATCCGCTTTGGTATCCTCACAGTTGTTTTGTGTACGCTCTTATGGCTTGTACAGTATTTCAGCACGTTGAAACGCTATAAGCGAATATCAGAATTTTCGTGTACAATAGACCGTTTGCTTCATAATGAGGAGTATATTCCTGATGAGCATAATTATGAAGGCGAACTTGCAATCCTTGAAAACGAAATAAAAAAAATGACACTCAGGCTTCGTGAACAGCAGAACAGACTGAAAAATGAAAAAACCGAACTAGCGGACTATCTTGCAGATGTATCACATCAGATAAGAACTCCGCTGACATCGATCAATCTTATAGTGTCGATGCTTTCCGAGGACGGTATTTCCGAAGAAAAGAGAACCGAGCTTCTTCACAAGCTGAAAGGACTTCTTTCAAGAATAGACTGGCTTATAACATCACTTCTGAAAATGTCAAAGCTTGATGCAGGGACGATACATTTTCAGGCTGAAGAAACCGATATGCTTGAATTTCTTCATCGGTGCTGTATGCCGGTTCAGGTGCCTATGGAACTTCACGGTCAGACGCTTGAAATAAAAGGAAACGGTTCATTCTGCGGAGATATAAGATGGAGCAGTGAAGCTGTTTTGAATATAGTCAAAAACTGTATGGAGCATACTCCTGATAACGGACGTGTATCGGTTATTGGCGATGAAACGGCAATATACCGTGAAATAATAATTGAGGACACAGGAAGCGGCATTTCAGAAAAAGATATGCCTCATATTTTTGAGCGTTTCTATAAGGGAACAGATTCAAATGACAAGGGCGGATTCGGAATAGGTCTTGCACTTGCACGAATGATCATAACAAATCAGAACGGTACCGTCAAAGCTGAAAATTCTCCTGAAGGCGGAGCGAGATTTACTATCAGGTTTTATAAATGCACAGTCTGAAAACGGCTCTTATTCTTGGGCACCTCTAAAAACCCCTTCTGAGAAAAAGCAGCTATGCACAGCATCTGCTGCGTCAAGCCCTCTCGTAGTGCGAAAGCACGCCTTCGATGGCTT
>JAZQND010000220.1:0-4028 GCA_045627145.1 Ruminococcus sp.
TTGTACGTCATAAACTTGTATCTTTTCCGTCATCTTGCACAGAAATTCTTTGCCATACGACAGTATGCCTGCAAAATTTCTGTACAATCTGACGAAAAATCTAACTGCGTTTCTGCCGCACAATCTTTGTGCGGTGTTGCCCAAGGTTTTCTGACGCAGAATTTCTTCTTCAGGACAAGCAGAAAAATTCAGGATTTAGTTGGTGGAGCAATAATACAGCACCGCACAAAGCACAACCTACGACTTTGTACGGTTCTGCTTTTAATCAGCCCTGATATACAGCGTTCATTATTTCCTGTTCAAGTTCGTTAAAATATTCTTCAACTTCTTCCGGTTTGAATCCAACAGGCGAAAAGAACTTTTTAACCGGTACTTTATTAAGCGGCATCTGACGTATCCTTGCTATCTCGTTTTCTGCCTCACCCCGCATCATATTGTCTTCCTCAACCTGAAATTTCAGCACATTGTAAGCATCGAGCATATTTAATACTTCTTTTTTGTCATAGCCTCCTTTTTCACTGCGAAGAACAAATGGTTTCATATCAGCCCGTTATCTCCTTAACCTTTATCTCGTTCTCAACCTTTTCAAGGTCATTCTTTACCATACGCTCAACAAGCTCGGAGAAATTTATCTCACGCTTCCAGCCGAGTGTCTTTTCTGCCTTTTCAGGATTTCCGAGAAGTATATCTACCTCCGCAGGACGGAAGAACTTCTTGTTTACCTTAACGATAGTCTTGCCTGTAGCCTTGTCAATGCCGACCTCGTCAACGCCTTTGCCCTGCCACTCTATCTCAATTCCGACATGACCGAAAGCTGTTTCCACAAACTCACGGACTGTTCTGGTTTCGTTTGTAGCGATAACATAATCGTCAGGCTTATCCTGCTGGAGCATGAGCCACATAGCTCTTACATAGTCCTTTGAATGTCCCCAGTCACGCTTTGAGTCCATATTTCCAAGCTCAACGCAGTCCTGAATGCCAAGCTTTATGCGTGCAACTGCGTCTGTTATCTTTCTTGTTACAAATTCTATTCCACGTCTTTCGCTTTCGTGGTTGAAAAGTATGCCTGAACAAGCAAACATACCGTAGCTTTCACGGTAATTCTTTGTTATCCAGTGACCGTAAAGCTTTGCAACGCCGTATGGGCTTCTTGGATAAAAAGGAGTTGTCTCCTTCTGTGGTATCTCCTGAACAAGTCCGAACATTTCAGAAGTTGAAGCCTGATAGAAACGGCATTCGGGCTTTACTATACGGATAGCCTCCAGCATATTTGTAACGCCTATTGCATCTATATCAGCAGTACCGAGAGGTGTATCCCAGCTTGTTGCAACAAATGACTGAGCCGCAAGATTATATACCTCGTCAGCCTGTGATATCTTCATAGCAGAAATAAGAGAAACAGGATCTGTCATATCTGCGTAGATAAGGTTCACCTTGTCTTTGAGGTGAGCGATATTGCCGTAGTCAACGGTAGCCTTTCTTCTCCAGATACCGTAGACATTGTATCCCTTTTCAAGAAGAAGCTCTGCGAGGTAAGAGCCGTCCTGACCTGTAATTCCAGTAATAAGTGCATTTTTCATTATTATATCTCCCTTGAATATATGTTCGGACAATTTGTCCGTATCAGATTAAATCGTTTCTTTGCTGTTCCTTGAGCTGTGCAATGACCTTTTTAACGTCCTGAGTGCTGTTTTTTGAGCATACTAAAAGCACATCGTCGGTATCAACAATTATTATATCTCTTGTACCGACAGCCGCAACGAGTCTTTTTCCGCCGCAGACTGTTGTACGCTTTGAATCAACTGCGATAACGTCGCCTTCGATATAATTTTTATCGTCATCTGTTTCATTTATGCGTTCAATGGCAAGCCAGCTTCCAACATCGTCCCAGCCGAAGCTTCCCTGAATGGTGTAAATATCGGAAGCCTTCTCCATAATGCCGTAGTCAACCGACTCCGAAGGGAACTTCTCAAATTCGCTTACAAGAGTTTCCTCAAAGCTTTCCGTTCCGAAGCTTTCGCCTATTCTGACCGCACCTTCATAGACTGCGGGCATAAAACGCTTCATATTGTTCAGGATAGACGATGTTTTCCAGACAAACATACCGCTGTTCCAGAGATATTTGCCCGATGCAAGGTACTTCTTTGCTGTGGAGAGGTCAGGCTTTTCCACAAAGCGTTCAACTTCATAGGCATCGCCGTTTTCCTCACCGAAATTGATATATCCGTAACCTGTTTCGGGGTAAGTCGGAGTTATGCCGATAGTAACCAGATTTTCACCGATTTCGGCTGACGCAACCGCTTTTTTCAGGGTTTTGAGGTAAATTTTCTCATAGCCTATGAGATGGTCTGATGGAAGCACCAGCATAACTGCATCTTCATACTTCTTTGCTATGACTGCCGCAGCAAATGCGATACATGGTGCAGTATTTCTTGCACACGGTTCACAAAGCACGTTTTCCTTCGGTATATCAGGAAGCTGACTGAAAACCAGTTCCTTATATGCCGCATTCGTCACTATGAAAATATCATCTGATTCAACAAGTGAACTTAGTCTTTTCACTGTTTTCTGTATCATAGTATCACCGTCGGACGTAAGTGAAAGGAACTGCTTGGGACAGTTGTTTCTGCTCTTTGGCCAGAATCTCTCGCCACGTCCGCCGGCCATAATAACAGCGGTTATTTTCATTTTTTGTTCTCCTCTTTTCTTATATTTTGCTGAACCGAAATTATCTGCTCTCTTGTTTCGGCATTTGTCTTTCCCGGAAACAGCATTGTTTTCAATGTCATGAATATTATCTGAATATCAAGACGCATTGAGAAATTCTCAATGTACATCAAATCCATTTTCAGCTTATCATACGGAAGCGTATCATAAACGCCTGTTACCTGTGCATAACCTGTAAGACCTGCCTTAACCTTTAATCTATAGGAAAATTCGGGCATATCCTCCTTATATTTTTCAGTCAGTTCGGGACGTTCAGGACGTGGCCCTACAACCGACATATCGCCTTTCAGGATATTGAAAAGCTGAGGAAGCTCATCAAGACGGCATTTCCTTATGACCTTGCCGACAGGTGTTATTCTGTCGTCAACATCGGAAGCAAGGCGTGGTTTGCCGTCTTTTTCGGCATCAACTATCATACTTCTGAATTTCAATACATTAAACTCTCTGCCGTTTATGGTAAGGCGTTTCTGACGGTAGAAAACAGGGCCGCCGTCGCAAAGCTTTACAGCTATAGCCGCCGCAATCATAAGCGGAGTAGTCAGTATGATGGTGATGAGAGAAAAAACAATATCAAATATTCTCTTGACCAGTCTGTCCTCAAAATCAAGTCCGTAGTTTCTGCAGAGCATGAGGGGCGTATCGAAAAGGCGTATATCCTCTGCACCTCTTATTATTATATCCGATATTTTTGGGGCAATATACGCTCTTTTGGAATGCTCAAAGCAGAATTTGAGATAATCGTTACGCTGTTCACCGGGGATATCGCAAATTATAACGCCCTCATACTTGAGAATAAGTTCCATGACCTTTTCCTGCGGCTCTGAAACACTTACCGATTCACATATCATATATTTATCAACACGCTGACTCATTTTCAATACCAGTGAAGCCGCCTGACTGCTTCCGTATATAATGATAAGCTTTCTCGGGGGATAAACAAAAAAATAGAATTTACCTGCAAGAAGCGTCCATATAGCAATAATCCCGAAATCTGTAAATGTAAGCACAACTATCGGAACAGCGTCCATAAAATGCCGTCCGATGAGGCTTATGAGAAAGTATGTCACAGTATTTACACAGCACATTGAAATAAGCTGTGAATAGAGCATATCGGTTTTTTTAAGGTAGCCGAGCTTGAATCCGCCGTAGACCTTGAAAAAAAGCCATATCAGAAGGCAGTATATGCCTATAAGTACCCAGTTTCCACGCCTGTAGAACGGAAGTGCAATGGCACTGCTGTAGTGTCTGTACCAGACTGCCGCAAAAGTACCTGTTAGTATTCCCATAAGAAATACTGCGGA
>JAZQND010000221.1:0-5591 GCA_045627145.1 Ruminococcus sp.
TAAATTATTTTTAAATTAAAAAAAGAAAGGCAGATGAACTTAATTCATCTGCCTGATTTAATTAAATTTAGCTGTTTTTTTTCAGAAATTCAGAAAATGTGAAGCTTGCACCTGCGGATGTTTCTGCATAATATGTGAGTATAAGACTTGCATCAATTGCATCTATCTTGCTGTCAGAGTTTACATCTGCGACTTTTTTCTGTTGTTCAGTGAAGTCCATAGGCTTGTTTGCGGAAGAATTTGCATAGGCTGTCAGAACCATTGAAGCATCAATTGCATCTATCTTGCCGTCACCGCTTACATCTCCCTTTTCCGTATTGGTGAGGTGAACTGTTATTGCTCTTGACTTTTCTGTTGATGAAATGTCCCAGCTATTGCCTGTTTCAAGGTTGTCAGCGGTAAATGTGTAGGTGTATTCCGCAAAGCTGCCTGCGTGGTCATTTGGATCAAGAATCTTGAAAGAACCGTCAGAAGTTCCGTTTATAACGTCTGTAAACGGGACGGAAGCAGTGTTGGATTCGCTGTCTGTAAGAGTTACGCTCAAATTATAGTAACGGTAATCGTCAGCACAGTTATCTCTGCCCTCGATATCGAAGGAATAGTCCTTGCCGCCTGCGTAGGTACCTGAATAGTAAGGGAAATCCAGACCTTCAGGAGAATCAAAGGTTATGCTGATATCGGCTGTTGTGCCTTCGGGTATCTGAATGATTATTGTGCCGTTTACCTCATTTTTGTTGAACTGCGGAAACACCGTTGACTGCTTTTCAGCAGCAAAAGCTGACATAGGACTGAGCATGATAGCTGCCGCAGTTATAACGGATACTGTTCTGATAGATTTCATATAACTCACTCTACTTTCATTTATTTACTGCCGATACTATAATATTTTCGGTGGAAATTTCACCGATATCGGGAATATACAGAGAGAATCCACGGTCGCTTGTTTCGTTTTCACGACCGAGGAGATTATCCTCAAAGCAATTGAAGGCTTCGTAGGATTTGCCGTTTACTGTAACGAATACTGTAATATTGTCGCCTGATAAGCTGTCAGGAAGTTCACCGAAAATGTGAGTGTATTTGCCGCTTATCCTTGAATCAACGGTAAGTCCTTCACCGCTGAAGGTTACTGCTTCGGGCGGAAGTTCAGCTTCGGGAGCTGACATAAGCGGAGCATATTTCTGGAGATTTCCGAGATTTCGCTCAACAATTTCAATGATAAGTGCGGTATCGGAAATACCGTCTATCCTGTAGGGAACAGAGCGTGAAAATTCGGCGGAAGCGAAACATTCAGCCATGTAAGGCAGAATCGCCTCACCGTAGGAATCACGGTACATCAGCAGACTGCCCTGTCCGTTTTCGCAGACGGTTTTGATGGTAACGTCGTCGAGAGCCTTGAATGCTCCCTGATACTGATATGTAAATTCGTAATCGTTGTGAACCTGAACGTCCTTTGCACCCTCCGCAGGGTATATCATAGCCGCAATGTCACCAAGACGGTCATTTGCCGTTGTCCATGAAGAACCTGCGGGACATTTTTCACGTCCGAGCTTATTCATAATGGCGGCGTGACCGACGTAAGCACCGAGATTATTCCAGTGTGTATCAGTCTTGTGGTAAAGCGGGATATTTGATTCAGCCGAGAGAATAGCAGTTTTCATATCAAGGAAGCTGCTGAAATCGGAAAGATTTTCGGTAAGGCGTTCAAGGTTGCTTCTGTTGTCTGACGGAACGTAGTTGAAAGGCATATATTCAGGGTATACGCTGTTTTTATTTGGTGCAGAGGTGAAGATGAAGCTTACGTTGTTCTGCTGACAATACTGTTCTATAAGCTCAAGATTATGGCGGATATTGCGTATGCCTCTTTCGCTGAGAGTGTTTATTCTCAGGAAGTCATCGGCAGTTTCACCGTAATACAGCCAGCCTTTCTTTCCGACTATAACATCTGAATTCGGAGATGTTCCGAGAACGGCTGATTTGATTCTGCCGTCGGCGTTTACAAGCTGTTGACGGAAGGCGAAGTGTTCGGAGAAATAGCTGTCGAAATCGTCGAAGAAACCGAAATTCAGACTGCCGTCCTCATTTTTGATTTGCGGTTTTTCGGCAAGTTTGCGTTTTTCCTTTGAGCTGTCACTTTTAACAAACGGCATAAGCACTGAAGGAACAAGGCATATTCCTACGAATACCACATTATAGAGGCGGTAGAGATTATTTTTATTCATAATGCCGCCCCCTCAGAATCTGAAATAGATAAACGGATTATAGCTTGCTGATGAAAGAGTGACAATGCAGAGAAGAAACAGAAGCATGGATACTATAAAACTGCCTGTTTCAACTGCCTCAGCAGATTTTCCGCTTTTGAATTTTGAACTGATATTTCTGGTAACAGGTGTTGAGAATATAACGGCAAGAACCAGCATTGCAACAAACATAGGTGTTATCTGCTGCATGAACATAGCCGTCTGAACTGAACCGCCGCTTGGTATGAACATTTTTCCGAGGAAATGAACAGCATCTGAAAGGTTGTCTGCTCTGAAGAAAACGAAAGCGGTTATGGTGATGAAAAGAGTGTAGATATGGCGGAGAAATTTCGGGAATTTTTCGGTATTTATCAGCTTATAGGATTCAAAAAGCATAAAGATTCCGTTGATAAGTCCCCAGACGATGAAGTTCAGGCTTGCACCGTGCCAAAGTCCTGTACAGAAGAAAACTATGAGCTTGTTGAGAGCAGTGCGTGTTTTGCCTTTGCGGTTGCCGCCCAGTGGGATATAGAGATATTCCTTGAACCATGTTGAAACCGAAATATGCCATCTTCTCCAGAATTCCTGCATACTCTGCGAGATGTAGGGATAATTGAAGTTTTCCTTGAAATCGAAGCCGAAAACAGCTCCAAGACCTATCGCCATGTCGCTGTAGCCGCTGAAATCGAAGAATATCTGGAAAAGATAGGAAACAGCTCCGATCCATGCAAGAGCAAATGAAAGCTCCGAAGTTTCAAGACCGTAAACATAGTCGGCGGCAACAGCCATAGTATTGGCGATCAGAAGCTTCTTGGAAAGACCTGTTATGAATCGTCTGATACCTTTTGCGGTTTTTTCGGGAGTACAGGTGCGGCTGTCGATTTGTTCCGCAATATCGTAGTATTTTACGATAGGGCCTGCAATAAGCTGTGGGAAGAAGGTTATGTAAAGGGCGAGCTTATAGATTTTCGTCTGAATGTATTTCGGGTTTTTGTAAGCGTCAATGACGTATGACATAGCCTGAAAGGTATAGAAGGATATGCCGATGGGAAGTGCGATTTTCGGAACTGCCACGCTTACAAACGGCAGTTTATTGAGCATTTCAGCACCGAAAGCCGCATATTTGAATACACCCAGCATTGCAAGATTTGTTATAACGCTGACTGTAAGTATGCTTTTCCTTGCTTTGTTTTCTGATTTCATTGCAAGTCCGAAGAAATAGTTCATGACAATGGATATCAGCATAAGTATAACAGCTTTGGGTTCACCGTAAGTGTAGAAGCCGATACTGAAAACAAGGAGCAGTATATTCTTGGCGGCAGTTGTGGGGATAATGCGGTAGAGAATGCAGACTGCCGTCAGAAAAACGAAAAGGAATACCGGACTGCTGAATACCAAAACAAGTCCTCCTTAATTAAACGGGAACGTAGAAAGTAATTGAGGATAAGATATCGCCGTTGTATGTGACATCCATTTCCTTGAAATCAGCATCTTCATAGACCATGCAGCTTCCGCCGTCTATAGGTGTACCGTATGCGGCTTCAACATCGGCACGGGAATTTCCGATTTCAATGCCCTTTGAGGTTTTATAGCCGCTTCCTGTGATGACGATTTTGAAGATATATTCTGTTGAACCGTCGATATAAGCCTGAATTTCAACGTCTTTGTAGGTGTATGTCCTTACGTCGCAGCCGTTGCTTGTGCAGGCAGGGCTTATGCTGTCATATTCGTAAGCACCGAGCTTTTCAAGAAGCGGTGCAGCATCATTGAGGAGGTCATCAATGCTGAACTCAACATCTTCAGCTTGCTGCTGAGGGGCTTCTGTTGGAGTTTCGTTCTGCTGAGGAGCTTCGGTTTTTTGTTCCTGAGGAGCTGAACTGTTGTTATCGCCGCTGTTATTATCTGAATCATCCTTTTTTTCATCATCAGATTTCTTTTCTGTATCGGAAGCGGTTGTGGCTTCGGTATTTTCTGTTGTTGTGGATGAAGCGGCAGTTGTAGTACCATCCTTGCTTTCGGCAGAGGTTGAAGCAGTTGTTCCGGAAGTATCTTCAGTGGTTGTTTCAGCAGTTGAATCCTCGATTTCGATTTTAACGTCGCCGTCGGTGTTGCTTTCAACCTTTCCGCATGATACAGCACCTGCCATGCAGAGTATAGAAGCGAGTAAGAGTGATGTAAATTTAAGTTTCATATTTATTCTCCTTAATTTTCATAGTAATCGGGATATACATAGTTCCACCATGTATAATTATTTGAGGCAAGGAATGCATCGGTAACATTCTCATAGCCGTTGCAGGCGTCATAGTTTGTCCATACGCCGTTTAAGCGGATCTGATTCCAGTAGTGTTCGCCGTCGCCACGTCCTGTACCGTGAACAATACGGCATTCGTAGCCTGCCTCACGCAGAAGAATATCAAGGTGTGCGGCGTAGTAATAGCAGACAACGAATCTGTTGTTCATGGCATATTCTGCGAAGTAATCCCAGCCGATCGAGTCGATCTCACTTTGCGGACGGGTAGCCTCCATAAGGCTGTAGCGGTTGCAGCTTCTGACGTAAGCGTAAATCGCACCGGGAGTGTGAGAGATAGAGGCGAGTATCTTGTCTGCGTGGACCTGAGCAGTTGAAAGTTTTCTTGCAGAACCGTCATCGGCGAATCTCCAGCCGTCGAAGGTGGTATTTTTCAGCATAACGCCTGTTGTGGGATTGAAGTAGTAGTGTTTATTGTCGATAAGCTGCCAGTCTGTGAGGATAACGCCGTCAGAGCCGGTGTAATATTTTTCGCCTGAAAGTTCAGCCCAGCCTGTGAGCATTTTGAAGTTTTCACCGAAAATATAGGTTTTGCCGTCGATGGTCTGTTTACCGGAAACTACGGAATAATCTGAATTGAAGTAATATTTGTCGTTGTCGATAGTCTGCCAGCCTGAAACGAGAATACCGTCGGAATCGCTGTAGAATTTGCCGTCAGCCGACCAGCCGATTTGAAGGATGCCGTTTTTGTTAAAGCAATAAGTATTTTCGCCTATTTTCTGATTGCCTGTTACGAAGCAGAGGTCAGAGCCGAAATAATATTTTTTGTCGTCAATGGTCTGCCAGCCTGAAACGAGAGCACCGTCGGAATCGCTGTAGGATTTGCCGTCAGCCGACCAGCCGATTTGAAGAACGCCGTTTTCATCGAAGCAGTAAGTATTTTCGCCTATTTTCTGACTGCCTGTTACGAAGCAGTGTTCAGAACCGAAATAATATTTTTTGTCGTCAATGGTCTGCCAGCCTGAAACGAGAACGCCGTCGGAATCGCTGTAGGATTTGCCGTCAGCCAGCCAGCCTGTTTGAAGGATACCGTCTGAACCGAACAT